>JACCUE010000076.1 GCA_013812005.1 Thermoleophilaceae bacterium | reverse complement strand
GGGTGTCAGCGTCCCAGCCCCCGCACCAGCTCCCGGGCTCGTTGGGGTAGGTCGGCGATCAGCTCCCGCACCTCGGCGAGGCCGGCTCGCAGCTCCACGTCGCCGACCTCGACCGGCAGGGCCGAGTCCTGGAGGGTGGCCAGCACCCCGCCGGCGGTGCCGACCGCCTCGACTGCGTTGTCGATGAAGCCTCTGGCTCCGGTGGAGGGCAGTCCCGGCGCCTGCGACTCAAACGGCTGACCTCCCAGCCCGTGACGGGCGGCGAACTCCGCGTGGGTGCGCTTGGCACGGCCGTAGGCCATCTGAACGGGGCGGAAGAGCTGCTCTTCGAGCTTGTCGGCGCTGTACTCGTCCAGTTGCTCGTACGCGGCGCCGAGGCAGGCGAGCGCGTAGCCGATGTCGTCGGCGGCCTGCGCGAGGGTGTCGAGCAACTGCTGTCGCGCTTCGGCGTCGGTGTAGGCCATGCCGGGCACGATAGGCGGCAGGCGGGAGGGGGGAGGCAGGAGGCGCCACGCGGCAGGGATAATCCCGGCGGTGCACCTCAGCCGGCCTGCGATCATGGGTGTGATCAACGTCACGCCCGACTCCTTCTCCGACGGCGGGCGGTTCGCCGAGACGAGCGCGGCGGTGGCCCACGGCCTCCGGCTCGCGGGCGACGGGGCGCACATCCTCGACGTGGGCGGTGAGTCCACGCGGCCGGGTGCCGCGCCGGTCAGCGAGGAGGAGGAGCTCGCCCGTGTGGTGCCCGTCGTCGAGGGCTTGGGAGCGGCGGACGGTCCCAGCTTCGAGATCTCCATCGACACCGCCAAGCTCGGGGTGGCCGAAGCGGCTCTCGATGCCGGCGCTCACATCGTGAACGATGTGACCGCCTTCCGCTCGGCGCCGGAGATGGCCGGTCTGGTGGCCGAGCGGGGGGTCGGCTGCTGCCTCATGCACATGCTGGGCGAGCCACGCACCATGCAGCGGGCTCCGCGCTACGGCGACGTGGTCTCTGAGGTCAAATCCTTCCTCGAGGAGCGGCTGGCCCTCGCCGTCTCCGAGGGGGTCGACGAGGACCGCATCTGGCTCGATCCCGGCATCGGCTTCGGCAAGACCGTCGCCCACAACCTCGAGCTGCTGCGTCGGCTGGACGAGCTGGTGGCCATCGGCCGCCCGATCGTCGTGGGCACGTCACGCAAGAGCTTTCTCGGGAAGCTGGCCGGGGGACGATCGGAGTCCGAGCGCCTGCCGGGAACGATTGCGACCAACGTGCTGGCTCTCGAGCGCGGTGCATCGGTGTTCCGCGTGCACGATGTGGCCGAGGTCACGGATGCGCTCACGGTGGCCGCTGCTACGGTCGGCGCTCCGAGAGAGGAACTGCCTGATGGACGCCCGTGATTCGCTCGAGGACGACGACCTCGACCCGGATGAGCCCTACTCGGACGACGAGGAGGAGGACGCCTCCGATCCGGTGGTGTCAGTCGAGATATCCGGCCTCTCCCTGTACACGCGCCACGGCGTGTCCGAGGCCGAGCGGGAGCTGGGTCAGCGGCTGGTGATCGACATCGCCATGGAGCTGGCTGATTGCGATGCGCTGGTCACCGACCGGGTAGAGGACACCGTCGACTACTCCGAGGTATGTGAGCAGGCGGCCCTGGCCGCGCAAGAACGGTCGTATAAGACCCTTGAGCGCCTCTGCGCCGCCATCGCCGACCGCCTGACCGCCCGCTACTCCACAGATTCGGTGCGGGTGAAGGCCTCCAAGCCCGAGCCTCCCATACCGCTGATGGTCGAAGAGGTATCGGTCGAGGTGTGGCGAGAGTCCTGAGTGGTCAGCGTCCGGGGTTGAGAAGGGAATCGACGATGTCGTCAACGGTCGGCCCGAGTGCATCAGGTAGAGGCTCGAGTCCTCGAGTGGTCTCGGCCACGTCTTTGACCGGATCGGCCGGAAGGGGGGGCGGAGGCTGTGGCGCCGGAGTCGGTGAGACCGGCACCGCGGGCGGCTGTCCCGTGACCCGCGGTTGCGACCTGGGGGGACCAGGCGCCGGGGTGAGTGTGCCTCTGGGGCCTCCTGCGGGGGTCTGGGAGCCCTCTGCGCCGGCAGGTTTGAATCCCTGGGTCGGGCCCGCGTCCGGTCGGATGGGCGCGCCGCCGGTCGCGGGTGCCAGGCCGGCGGTTGCCAGCTCCGCCTCGTCGAGCGAGGCCTCCCGACTCAACGCGAGGCCTGTGTCGGGCAGGGTGGGTCCGGATGAGATCTGCCCCAGTGAGCCAAGTCCGCCCAAGCCGCTGCCACCAGCCACCAGCACTACGGCGGCCACGAGCAGCACCCCCGGCCCGAGCAGGGACACGCCGATCGCACGAGCCGCCTGGCGGCGCCAATCCTTTACGAGTCCCACGCGGCCATGGTAGCCCCCGACAGCCCATCGCGCCAGGGTGGTGAGCGGCCTTCCGGCGGCCTGCTCAGCCGCCTGCCGCTGGCATCGACCCTGACTCTGGCCCTCGTCGGTCTGACCGTGGCCCTTGCGCTGATCGCCGCGCTGGGCATCGGCAACCTCTACTCGGCCCGGCAGGATTACGAGGATGCCCTCGCGCGGACCTATGAGCTCGAGGTGGCGTCCGCCCGGCTGCTGGCTGCGGGTGTCGTGGAGGAGTCCACGCTCACCTCCACCGCTTCCGGGAGCGACAGCCTGCGCCTGCGTGCGCGGCGAGCCTTTCGCGACCGGGCGCAAGACGCCCAGCGACTTGCCCGGGCCGACCCGGCGAGTGCACGCCGGGTGCGCGCCCGGATCGCCGTCCAGAGGCGCGCCCGCAGGCTCGCCGCGTCCGCGCGGCGGAGCGGATCGCCGGCTGCCCGGCGCCGCCTCATC
>JACCUE010000053.1 GCA_013812005.1 Thermoleophilaceae bacterium | reverse complement strand
CGAAGGGCTTGATCACTCCCTTGAGCACCTCGCCGCACTGGCATGCCTTCGGGTCCGCCACCCGCACGCCGGGGACCTCGTACTTCAGCTCGGCGTCGAAGTCGGCGTACTCGTCGGAGATGCGCAGGCCGCTCTGGGAGATGAAGCCCAGACCGCGCCACTCGAAGTGAGGCCGCAGCTCGAAGACCTCGGAGAGCGTCTCCAGCGCGCGGAGGTTGCCTTCGTAGGAGACGACGCGGGTGTACTGGTTCTCCACCTCGCAGCGACCCTCCGCGAGCTGGGTGAGGATCATGTGCACCGCCTGGAGCACGTCGAGCGGCTCGAAGCCCGCGACCACGATCGGCTTCTCGTAGTCCACCGGGATGAACTCGAACGGCCGGGCGCCCACCACGGTGGATACGTGACCGGGACCGATGAACCCGTCGAGGCGCAGGTCGGGCGAGTCGAGCAGCGCACGCAGGGGCGGCACGATCGTCACGTGGTTGCACATGCAGAAGAAGTTCGTGACGCCCTCGACCCGCGCCCGCTTGAGCGTGAGCGCCGTCGAGGGAGCGGTGGTCTCGAAGCCGATGGCGAAGAAGACCACGTCGCGGTCGGGGTTCTGCATGGCGATCCGAAGTGCGTCGAGCGGCGAGTAGACCATCCGGATATCCGCCCCGTCCGCCTTCGCGTCGAGCAGCGAGCCGTCCGAGCCGGGGATTCGCATCATGTCCCCGAAGCAGGTGAAGATCACGTTGGGCTGGTGGGCCATCGCGATGCCGTCGTCCACCCGGCCCATGGGGATCACGCAGACGGGGCAGCCGGGCCCGTGCACGAGCTCGACGTTCTCCGGGAGCAGGTCGTCGATTCCGTACTTGTAGATCGAGTGGGTGTGCCCGCCGCAGACCTCCATCAGCTTGTAGTGGCGCCCCGGCTCGACGAGGTTCACGATCTCCCCGGCAAGCACGCGGCCGAGCTCGGGGTCGCGGAACTCGTCGACGTACTTCACGTCACGGCCTCCGGCTGTATCGCCGCTATCGCGGTGCCCGCGTGCGCGAGCAGCCAGTCGCCGCGCTCGACGGGCGAGATCAGCGCGATCTCGATCGTGGTCCGCTCGCCCGAGGCGTCCTCGCACAGTGCAAGGCCGCGCGGGTCGTCGACTCTCAGCACCCGCAACCGAACCGCCTCGTCGCCGCAGGTGATGCAGCCATGCTCGGGCTCACAGGCCAGGGCGAGGTCGGGGCTCGGCCGCACTCAGCTCACGCGGCTTCCCCGTCGGGAGATTCGGCCGCCGGGGATTGGGCTGCGTGGCTCACTCGATCACGCTCGTCTTCAGCTCCTCGAGCTCCTCCTCGTAGTCGGCGCCCATGCTCTCGAGCATGCGCCTGGTCTCCAAGGCCTCTTCCTCGTCGATCTTCGACATCGCGAAGCCCACGTGAATGAGGACCCAGTCGCCGGGCACCACCCCGGCCCCGTCGGAGTCCAGCAACGCGATGTTCACGTTGCGCTGCACTCCCACGACGTCGACCTTGGCGAGTCGTTTCGACTCGTCGACCAACTCGACGATCTGGCCCGGTATCGCTAGGCACACGGTGGGGAAAACTCCCTCTCCTCGGACGGTGCTGCCGACCTGCTGGGCGCAGGTCTAACACGTCGAATCAACTCCGTAAAGGTGTAATTGACATATAGGTGTAGACCTCCAATACGAGGTACATCGGCGAGTTTGGATGGGGTTCCCCGACGGGTACACGGTCACCCACAAACCGTTCGCCGCGCTCAGCGGCGAGCCCCGAGAGAAGGAGAAGTCGATGTTCGAAGAGACCGAAGGCACGGGCGACGATCGCGAGAGCGCCAGCGAGGGGCTCGACGCACAGCCCGAGTCGGCACATCCGGTGGCCGGCGAGGACGTGGGGGGGCCAGAGGAAGGCGAGGGGGCGCGTAAGGCAGCGGCCACGCCGGAGATCGGCGATGACGGCAACGAGGGCGAGACCCAGCGCCCCGCGCCCGATGACGATGTCGGCGTGCCCGAGAACCCAGGCGATCCCAAGGAGGAGAACTAGCGCAGGCGGGCGCTCAGGCTCCCGGGTCGCCGGGGGCGCGCGAGACTATGGGTCGACCGCGAGAACGGGTTCCGGCACCGTCTCGGCCTCGACGTGCGCCACCGGCAGGCCAAGGCCTCGCGCCTTGCTCGGCAGGTCCACCCGCAGCCACCGAGACGCACGGTGGGGCAGGGTCGAGACGACGATCTCGTCGAAGCCGCCACCCGCCAGGGCGTCCTGGATCGCGGCGAGGGGGTCCGCGCTGCCCACCTCCCCGGAGACCTCGAAGCCGGCCGCTCCGCTCAACGAGGGGAGGGCCAGTGCGAGCACGGCCTGCGCCTCCTCGCGCCCGGCGACCTCGGGATCCACCAAGCGGTGGAGCCCGTGGGGTACGGCCGGCACCACGAGATGGAAGGCACGGGCGCCCCTCGAGGCGCGCTCGCTCACCGCCCCGCGCAGACGGTCGGTGTTGGCGGTGCGGTTCGCGACCAGCAGAACTGCGCTACCCATGTCGGAGCCTCCCACTCCCGGGGGATGGTAATGCCGATTGATACAAAGTGACGGTGCTCTCCGTCATAAACAAGTGAAATCCCGGATGCACCTATAGAACAACACCCAATCGTGCTTTGATTAGGCGTAGCCCTTGGCTATAACGCTGACCCAGCTGCGCAGCTTCCTCGCCGTGGTCCACACCGGCTCGGTCACGGCTGCGGCCGACAAGCTGGTGGTCACCCAGCCGTCGGTGTCCGCCGCCGTGTCCGCGCTCTCCGCCGAAGTGGGCACCGCGCTGACCGAGCGTGAGGGTCGCAGCGTGCGTCCCACCCCGGCCGGCCGGGCCTTCGCCGCCTATGCGGCGGATGTCGTCGGACTGCTCGAACAGGGGGCACGCGCCGCCCGCGAGGCGGCCGACGCGACGGCCCGCGAAGTTCGCATCGCCGCCGTGACGACTGCCGGGGAACACATCGTCCCACCGTTGCTCGAGGCCTTCTCCGAGCGCCACCCGGACATCGCCGTCAGCCTCGACGTCGGCAACCGCGAGCGGCTGTTCGAGCGTGTTCGCACCCACCGGTCGGACATCGCCATCGGCGGTCGCCCGCCCGGTGAGGGAATCGAAGGAGAGCGTTTCCTGGCCAATCCGGTCGCCATCATCGCGGCGCCCTCCGATCCCCTGGCCGGACGCGCCTCCATACCGATCGCCGAGCTCAAGGGGCGCCCGTGGCTTCTGCGCGAGGAGGGTTCGGGCACCCGAACGATGACCGAGGAGTTCTTGTCGCGGCACGGCCTCGATCCCCCGATCCTGACCCTCGGCTCCAACGGCGCGATCAAACAGGGCGCGCGCGCGGGGCTGGGACTGGCGCTGCAGTCCAGCCTGGCTGCCGAGCTCGAGCTGGAGCTCGGGCTGCTGGTCACCCTCGACGTGGCGGCCACGCTGCCGGAGCGCCACTGGTACCTGTTGCGCGCGCGTCGCGGTCCGCTGCGCCCGCCGGTCGAGAAGTTCCTCGCCTTCGCGCGCTCACCCGATGGTCACGAGGCGATCGAGCACGCGCGGCGGCCGGCAGGCCGGACCAGAGCCTAGGCCCGGGCCGCGGACACCG
>JACCUE010000050.1 GCA_013812005.1 Thermoleophilaceae bacterium | reverse complement strand
GGCGGTCCTCACCACATCGAGGATAGTCCCGGCCCCGGCCGTTCCGGGGTCGGAGGCGCGGCAGCTACCTCAGCTGTCGAGGTCGAGCTTCCACTCCCCGTCGACCTTGCGGAACTTCCCAGGGCCCTCGTCGGTCTCGCCGCCAACGGTCGCCTTGATCTGCGCCGTCGCGGTGTCGCCGTCGACCTTGATATCGCTGACCTCGAAGTCCTCGACGGACCCCAAAGCACCAATCGAACCCTCCTTGTCCGCCTGCTTCTTGCATTCCTCTTCGTCTTCGAAGGCCTCTGAGACCACCTGCCCGCAGATCGCGCCCGCGTCCTTGTCGTTGGCTGCCTCGGCGAACTCCTGCACGACGTCGCGAATCTGGTCCTCGTCGGACGAAGACCCGCATGCGGCCAGGAGCGCGGCGCACAGAAGGGCGGTGAGGGCAGCGGCGGCAGATCGCATGGGGCGGAAGGTTATCTCCCGGTCGAAATGGGAGCCGGGAACTACAACCGGGGCGTCCGGCCGCTACTGCGGCGCGGCCGTCGCCCGGCCTGGGACGGCGCCTTCAGAGGTCACGGCGCGCGAACCCGGCTCGTGCGGCCAGGCCGAGAAGCCCGACGTAGACCGCCGCCCAGGCCCACAGCAGCGGGCCGCCCGCGTCGGCGCCGCCGAAGGGCCCGAGTTGGACGGCGAAGTCGGTGAAGCCACGGGCGTCGGCGGTCAGGCCGTCGAGCCCGGACTGATAGAGCGCCTCGAAGGGGAGCAGCCAGGCCGCCACCTCGGCGATGTCCTCGAGCCGGTCCGACGACAGCGCCTCACCGATCTGGCCCAGCAGCCCAGCGGCCAGGCCGGCGCCGAAGACCATGAACACCCCGATCCCGTTCGCCGTGGCCGAGAGGAAGACCGAGCCCAGCAGCGCGATCGCGGCGATCACCACCACCGCCGCGGCGAGCGCCAGCCCCGGGGCCAGCACGCGGTCGGGCCACCAGCCGCCGACGGCGCCGGTGATCAGCATCGCCACCACATAGACGGCGCCTACGTAGGCCGCGCACACCCCGGCGGCGGCCACGAACCGTCCGGCCAGCATCTGCGTGCGCCCGACCGGCCGCACCACCAGCGGCTGCAGCAGCCCCCGCTCGGCGTCCCCGCGCACGGCGCTCAGGGTGAGAAAGACGGCGAGCACGGCGCCCAGGAACAGGGTGGAGAACATCGCCAGCCCGAAGATCGTCGAGCCGGCCACCACCTCGGGGTCCACCGGCTCGCCCGGGTCGCCCTCGCCGGAGAAGGCGGTCACCTCGTCGAAGGCCAGAGAGGCGCCCCATCCGTAGAGGGCGAGGAAGACCGCCGTGAGAATCAGGACGACGGTGAACACCCGGCGGCGCAGGCTCTCCTGCACCGCGTAGGCCGCCACGACGCGCACCCCGCTCACCCTCCGCTCACCGCCTCGAGATAGGTGTCCTCCAGCGTCGACGACAGCACCCGCACGCCGTACACCTGTCCACCCGCCTGCACCTGCTCGGCCACGATCCGCGGCACGTCGTCGCGCCCCTTCCCCTCGTACAGCCGGGTGCCGGCGGCGGTCTCCACTTCAACCCCCCGTGGCCGCGACAGCTCGGCGGGCGCGCCCTGCTGCACGATCCGGCCGTCCAGCATGATCGCCACCCGGTCGCACACCAGCTCGACCTCCGACAGCAGGTGTGAGTTCAGCAGCACCGCCACGCCGCGTGAGCGCAGCTCCTGCAGCAGGTCGCGCACGATCCGCCGCCCCACCGGGTCGAGCGCGCTGGTCGGCTCGTCGAGCAGCAGCAGCCGCGGCGAGCCCACCAACGCCTGGGCGATGCCCAGCCGCTGCTGCATGCCCTTCGACATCGCCTCGACCTTCACCGCTCGGGCATCCGCGAGGCCCACGATCGCGAGCAGCTCGGCGCGCTCGGCCTCGCCGCCGCCCGAGGCGGCGAGTCGCTGATGGAGGCTGAGCAGCTCGTCGGCGCTCAGCCAGCCGGGGAAGCGAAACAGCTCGGCCAGATAGCCGATCCCGCGCCGGGCCTCGATCGAGCCCGCAGGCACGCCGAGCACCTCCATGCTGCCGGCGCTGGGACGCACCAGGCCGCAGGCGATCTTGACCAGCGTCGACTTTCCGGCGCCGTTGGGTCCCAGGAGACCGAGCAGCTCGCCCTCCTCCAAGCGCAGATCGGCCCCCACGAGCGCCTGGGCCTGGCCGTAGCGCTTCTGCAAGCCGGTCGCGGCGAGGGCAGC
>JACCUE010000046.1 GCA_013812005.1 Thermoleophilaceae bacterium | reverse complement strand
CGCGGTGATGGTCCCCGCGACGCCGAGCTGATCTTCGCCTTCCCCATCGACGAGGAGCTCAACGCGGCGGTCAAGCGCCTCCCCGGACGGTGGTTCGACTGGCGGCGCAGGCACTGGCGCGTGCCGGCCGATCCGCGTTCGGGACCGGCCGTGGCAGAGTTGCTGCACGCCTTCCCGCAGCTGAGCGCCGGCACCGACGTCCACGCCTGGCTGCGCGACGCCGACCGCTGGCGGGGCCTGGTGTCGATCACCGAGCGCGACGGCGCCGGCGCATTCGTCGTGCGCACCCTCTCCGGTGACGAGCCCGACGGGCTGGGCGAGAGAATCCGGCTGGACAACGGCCACGTGCTGCTGCCCTTCGACTCGGCCAGCGTCGAGCTGCTCGGCGACCTGGAGGGCGCAACCCTCGACGACCTCGCGCGCGGCGCCACCTACGACATCCGCCACGGCCGCCGGCCCGCGCCCGCCTCGCTCGAGCTCGAGACCGACGAGGACGGCGAGCCCCAGCTGGCGCTCGTGACGGGGTGGGACACGGCCCCGGCCAAGAGCTTCAGGCGCCTGCCCGAGGCACGGCCTGTCGAGCGCGGCGGACGCGTCTTCGGCCGCGACCGTGCCTGGAAGGTGGCGGTGCCCGCTGACCCGGCACTGGCCGAGCGGCTGCAGGAGTTCGTGGCCGCCCATCCCGGCATCGAGATCGATCCACCGGCCAACGCGCTGCTGGAGGAGTTGCTCGCCGAGCACGCACGCGCGGCGCGGACGGTGGCGCTGTCCTACGCCGAGGACGCCGAGCTGGACGGGCTCGTGCTCGGCGGCGAGCTGCACCCCTTTCAGCGGGCCGGCGTTCGCTATGCGCTCGAGCGCCGCCGCACCTTCATCGCCGATGAGCAGGGTCTCGGCAAGACCGTGCAGGCGCTGGCCGCCCTCGAATCCGACCGGGCCTTCCCGGCGGTCGTGGTTTGCCCGGCCAGCATGAAGCTCACCTGGGAGCGGGAATCTCACATCTGGCTGCCCGATCGCAGCGTGGCGATCCTCGACGGCCGGGGGGCTGCATCATGGACCCCCAAGGCGCAGGGGGCGGAGATCCTCATCCTCAACTACGACATCCTCGATGCCCACCACGAGCGGCTGGCCGAGCGCGGTATCGCCGCCCTCGTGCTCGACGAGTCGCACTACGTGAAGAATCCGCGCGCCCGCCGGACGAAGGCGGCGATGGAGCTGGCGCGGAGCCTGCCTCCGGACGCGCTCCGGCTGGCCCTCACCGGCACCCCGATCCTCAACCGGCCCGACGAGCTCATCGCCCAGCTGCGGGTGCTGGGCCGCCTGCGTGAGTTCGGCAGCGGCGCGCGGCTCTCGCGGCGCTTCCGCGCGGCGGCCAGCGACGACCGCCTGCACTGGAACCTCCGCGCCAACTGCTACGTGCGCCGTACCAAGAAGCAGGTCCTGCCCCAGCTGCCCGCCAAGCGTCACGACACCGTGCCGGTGCTGCTCTCGAACGAGCACGAGTACCGGCTGGCGGAGGAGGACGTGATCGCCTGGCTGCAGAGCCTGCCGCTCGACCTGCGCACCATCGACGCCAAGGTGGCGGCCGCGCTGCGCTCGGAACAGCTCGTGCGGCTCAACCAGCTGCGCCAGCTGGCGGCCCGAGGCAAGCTGCCCACGGCGCTCGCCTGGATCTCGGACTTCCTCGAGTCCGGCGAGCCCCTGGTCGTCTTCGCCGAGCACATCGCCACCCAGAAGGCCGTGCTCGAGCGCTTCCCCGATGCCGCGCACATCCTCGGCTCGGACTCCGGCCGGCGGCGCCAGGACGCCGTCGACGCCTTCCAGTCAGAAGACGGCCCCCAGCTCATCGTTTGCTCGATGCGTGCCGCGTCGCAGGGCCTGACGCTCACGCGGGCGTCCAACGTGGCCTTCCTGGAGCTCGACTGGACCCCCGCCCGCCACGACCAGGCCGAGGACCGTCTGCATCGCATCGGGCAGGAGAGCGCGGTGAGCGCCTGGTACCTGCTGGCCCCGAACACGATCGACGAGACGATGGCGGAGCTGCTGCAGCGAAAGCGCGCGGTGATCGGCGCCGTGACCGACGGCGAGGTGCGCGACGAGGAGCCGCTGGTCGACGCAGTCGTCCGCGAGCTGCGCGGGCGGCCGTTCCGCCATCTGCGCGTGGTGGCGTGACCGGTGACAAACCCCTGCGGCTGCTAGGGTTTTCCGGGTCGAGGGCCGTTGTGGTCCCCGAGAGGTTCCGTTCCTAGTTGCGCTCCAAGCGCGTCCGGGGTCGCTGGATCTCCCTGACGTTGAGTACATAAGGAGCAGCACTTCATGTCTGAGCAGTCTTTCCCCGCCCGAGCGGAGCGGAGCGCGAACGTCGTTCGCGCGAGCACCGCATCGTTTTCCTCCCTCGGCGTTTCCAAGCCTGTCGTGGGGGCGCTCGCCGCCCGCGGCTTCGAGTCCCCGTTCGCCGTGCAGCGGCTCGTGATCGCCGACGTTCTCGCCGGCCGCGACGTGCTCGCCCAATCGCCCACCGGCTCGGGCAAGACCCTGGCCTTCGGCGTCCCGATGGTCGACCTGATCTCGGCCGAGGCTCGGCGCCCGGCGGGTCTCATCCTCGCCCCGACCCGTGAGCTCGCCGGCCAGATCGTCGACGAGCTGCAGAGCGTCGCCAACGCGCGCGCGCTCTCGGTGGCGGTGGTGCACGGGGGCGTGGGCCTCCAGCGCCAGGCCAAGCTGGCCGCTCGGGCTCACATCGTGGTGGCCACCCCCGGCCGTCTCGAGGATCTGCTGCAGCGCGGCGATCTCACCCTCAAGCACGTGCAGCTGCTCGTGCTCGACGAGGCCGACCGGATGCTCGACATGGGCTTCAAGCCCCCCGTCGACCGGATCGTGGCCAAGATTCCCAAGGACCACCAGACCCTGTTCTTCTCCGCCACGCTCGAGGGCGAGGTCGGCAAGGTGGCCCGCCAATTCACCCGCAACCCGGTCCGCCACGTGCACGAGGCCACGCTCGAGCGCAAGGCGGTTGTCGACCACCGCTTCGTGCACCTGGCCCACGACGCCAAGCTCGGCGCCCTGGTCGCCGAGCTGCGCGACTCGAGCCGTGGACGCACGCTCGTGTTCGTGCGTACCAAGCGCGGAGCCGACCGCCTGGTCAAGCGCCTCGGCGCAGAGGCGCTGCCGGCGGTGGCGATGCACGGCAACAAGTCGCAGTCCCAGCGCCAGAAGGCGCTGGCGCGGTTCGAATCCGGTGACGTGACCACGCTCGTGGCCACCGACGTGGCGGCCCGCGGAATCGACGTGGCCAACATCACTCACGTGATCAACTTCGACGCTCCCGAGGACCGGGACTCCTACGTGCACCGCGTGGGGCGCACCGCACGCGCGGGCGCCAAGGGCGCCGGCGTTTCGTTCGTCCTCCCCGAGCAGTCGCACGACATGCGCCGCATCGCCAGCGACCTGGGCCTCACGCACCAGTTCGAGGAGGGCGGTCCGAGCCACTCCGGCCAGCGCACCAACGGCACCGCTTCGCCCTCCGGTGGACGGCGCTCACGAGGCCGCTCAGGCGGGCGCGGACGCAGGCCCCGCTGATCCTCGTGCCCGCCGGCACGGTATTTTCCTTTTACAGGCGGTCCCGAGTGGGCCGCCGCGATCGTGAAGGAGCCAGGTGAACAACGAAGATCACCCCCACCGGCGAACGGAGCTCATAGAGGAGCCGTTCGAGATCCAGTTCCCCCAGCGCAGCCGCGACGAGGTCGAGCAGGACGAGGAGTGGTGCGAGGTTCGCCTCGCCGGTCAGCGCCGGCAGATCCGGTTCCACGACTACGCCGAGATCTACGCCTGGCGCGGCCTGTACGAGCAGCTCTTCTATGACGAGCTGAAGTGCGACTCCCCGCGCACCGTCTGCAGCCTGCTCGCCGAGCAGCTGGACGACGACGGCGTCGATCCCGCGGACCTGTGCGTGTTCGACGTGGGCGCCGGCAACGGCATGGTGGGCGAGCAGCTCAAAGCGATGGGGGCCGGCTCGGTGGTCGGAGTGGACATCATCCAGGCCGCCGCCGAGGCCACCGATCGCGACCGCCCCGAGGTCTACGAGGACTTTCTCGTGCTCGACCTGACCGACATTCCCGCGGACACTCTCTCCGAGCTCGAGGGGCGGCGCTTCAACTGCCTGACCACGGTGGCGGCGCTGGGATTCGGGGACATCCCGCCGGACGCCTTCGCCGCCGCGTTCAACCTGGTCGGGGACGGCGGGCACGTGGCCTTCAACATCAAGGAGGACTTCATGGCCGACGAGGACGACAGCGGGTTCTCCGGCCTGATCCGCCACGCGCTGGAGGACGGCACGCTGGTGCTCGAGCGCGACCGCCGCTACCGGCACCGGCTGTCGGTCACCGGCGAGCCGCTGCACTACATGGCGATGGTCGCCGGGAAGCGCCGCGACCTCTCTTGAGAAGACCTCCCTTTCGATAAACGGTACGGGTGTTGGGTATGGTGGGCTTCGAAGAAACGAGATTGAGCGGCGCGCGGACACGCCGCCCCCGGTGTGTGGCTCTAGGACATGGGGACCGCGTCCGTCGGCGGATGGGGGGCGTTGGGCGAGCCGGCGGCGCGAGCCCGCTGGGAGTCGTCGTCTGACCGCTCGGCCTTGAAGCCGCGCAGCCGGAGTGAGTTGGTCACG
>JACCUE010000016.1 GCA_013812005.1 Thermoleophilaceae bacterium | reverse complement strand
GGTTCGGCTCGCCCCAGATCATCCAGCGGCGCACCGTCGGATACCTGCGGGCGGCGGCGACGAGGAAGTTGGCGTACGCCCTGGGCCGCGGCCGCGAGGCCGCCGACCGCCCGCCGTTCGACCACTTCGGCGCTTCATTTATCAGCAAGGCCACCTTGATTCCGGTACGACGGCCTTGCCGCACCGCCTGGTCGATTTCAGCGGGCCAACGGTAGGCGGGGTCGGCCGGTGAACGGGGGTTCGCCGGCTTGTCCGGGGCCGTCTGGCGGAAGTTCATTTGAAACTGGGCCGTGTCGACTCCGAGACGCCGATACAGGCTAAACGCCGAGCCGTGGCCGGGCACCATTCCCGATGGACCCCAGATCGCCTTCTCCGCGGCCTGGGAAGGAGGCGCCCATCCAAGCAACAGCGCAGCGCATAGCGCCGCGGCTGGCAATCCGGTTGAGAACATCTTCATGGGTGTTTTGCGGAGGCGCACGTGGTCGCTAACACTGGACTGGTGGGGCGGTTGCGGTAGTCGGGTCGTCGCGCTTGGAGAAGTGCGCCACCTTCGACTGAGCGGATTTGACGACGAGCTGGTCAAGCTCGCCGAAGGCGACCCAGACCGCTACAAGCTCGTCACGCCCTCTGACCTCTTCGACTGATCTACGGAGCGCGCAGCAGGAGGGCACCCCATCCCTTGTCGATGACCCTGCGCCGCTCGCGCAGTGGCGAGAACGCCGCGGCAACTTTGTCGGCTTCGTGGTCGAGCAGCCCAGAGGCGATCAGCGCCCGCGGCGGCTCAGGCATCAGCTCGGCCACGCGCAGCAGCAGTGGGCGCATCAGGTTGGCCAGCACGACGTCGGCCTGCGGGGGCGCTTGCTCGCGCAGGTTCGCGCGCTCCACACGATCGAGCACAACGCCGTTCTGGCGCGCGTTCGCCGTGGTGGCCTCGATGGCCAGCGGATCCGAGTCGAGCGCGGTGACCGGCCCGAACCCCAGCCGGGCGGCGGCGATCGCCAGCACGCCGGAGCCGCAGCCGAGGTCGCACAGCGAGCCCCTATCCCCCACCTCCGCCCGCTCGAGCAACAGCTCCAGGCACAGGCGCGTCGTGGCATGGGCACCCGTGCCGAACGCGCGGCCCGGATCGATCACGAGGTCGATCACGCCGGGGCGCAGGGTTGGCTGCTCCCACGGCGGGCGCAGGTACAGCCGGTCGCGGATCAGCACCGGCACGTGGAAGCGCTTCCAGCGCTCGGCCCAGTCGCCGGGCACCTCCCTGGCGCTCACCGTGACCCGCACGTCCCCCACCTCCGCCTCGCCGGAGTTGAGCTCGGGCAGCTCGCCGGCGGCTCCGTAGACCGCGAACTCCACCCACCCGTCGCCGTCCACCTGCTCGACCCCGGAGGGGGCCAGCTCGAGCAGCGCCGCCAGCACCTGCTCGGCCGCTCCTGCCGGTGCGCGGACCGCGAGGCGGATCAACTGGCGCCGGGGCTGGCGACCGTGAGGCCTTCTGCGGCCACGGCGCTCCTCAGGTCGATGTCGTAGGCGAAGAAGGCGTCGAGATCGTCACGCAGAGTCAGCGCGGTCGCAGCGTGGATCGCGTCGAGCGCGCGTAGCGGCCGTGCAAACGGCCGCCCGGCCCGATTCCTGATCGCCGGCCCGAATGCCAGGAGCTCGATCTTCGACAGGACCGAGCCGACTTGCATCAGCAGATCGGAGCGGCCCGCGCGCCGGGCGGCGCACCAGGCTTCGACAGCCACGATCTCACTCGAGGTCCACACCACCGAGCCTCCGAGAGCCGCTTCGAGCGCCCCGGTCTCCGGCTCGGGCTTGAACAGCTTGACGACCGCGGACGCGTCGAGGTAGGCAACGGTCACTCGCCGCGGACCCACTGCAGGGCGTCGGACGCCGGAGTGGGGTCGTCGGGGTCGATCTCGCCCACCGGCGCCTTGAAGGTCCTGGGGTCAGAGGTCGCCGGCTCCGAAACGTCGTACTTCTCGTAGAGGCGGCGGCGCACCCGGGTCGCCGGATCGTTTCCATCCATCAGGGCCTCGGCTCCCCGCAGGGCAAGAGCGCGCACCTGGGCCGCAGCCGAGCGGGTCTCCTTCTCACTCAGCAGGCGCCGCGTCTGTGCCAGCGCTCGCTCGAGCTCCGGGTCGCGGGAGACGCCTAATCGTGGGTGCTTCGTTGCCATGGAGCCAATGTAGCACTTGAGTGATGCACTCTTCAGACCCCTCGGCCGCCCTAATTGCCCTCGCAAAACCTATCCGGCAGAGCTACGGGCGTCGGGACCGGAGTCGCCGCTGAAGAGCTCCTCCACGAAGAAGCGCGCCGCGGCATCCAGCCGGTCGCCAAAGACCTCTTCGGCGAGGGTGAGCACCTCGGCCGCCGTCCCGAAGCCGATCTCGCGAGCCAGCAGCAGCACGTCGTCCTCGTCCTCGCCGACTCGATGCGCGAGCACCTTCAGGGCAAGCAGCATCCGGGGCGATGCGGCCAGACAGCGCAGCCCGGGGACATCCAGGACCGGTGCGGCCTCGGGATCGTCGCCCGCGAGAAAGCCCTTCACCGCGTCATTGAGCCACCCGGGCGCAAGAGCGAGCTGCTGGGCGACCTCGCCGGCCGCTTCATAGACAGCGGCCTTGGGCTCGAACACGCCATCGATGTCGCGGGTGGAGCGGCGGCTGTCGTATGCGAGCGCGATCGCGGCACCGCCCACGAGGTACATCTCCCCTTGGATGTCTCTGCGGTCAAGCGCCTCGCCGAGCGCGGTGAGCGCCGCGACGATCTCGTCCCGGTTCACAGCCTCACACGCGCTGCAGCGCGCCCTCGGCGATGAAGATGCCCCGCCGGCGAAACGCGGCGGGGGACTGAGCGAGGGCCAGCGCCCGGAAGCCGGGCACGGCGCTCAAGAACCAGAATCGGTCCAGAAATCGCTCCGGCTCGACCGCCCAGGACGGGCGCTGGAGCCCGCGCGTGGCGGCAAGATGCTCGGCGAGCGCGCCCAGGTAGGCGTCTGCGGGCGCCGAACCGGTCAGCGCAGGTCGTTCGCGGATCGCACGGTCCATGAGATCCGGGCGGGGGAGCAACTCGAACTCGTCGAGAAACTCGCGGACGGCGAAGCGCAGCTCCTCCCCATCCCGGATCCGGGCGGACACGTGAGCAAGCGACTGGACAAACGCCGAGTCCGGCGGCGGGTGGGCCGCAAGCCAGTCCTTGGAGCTCGTGGCGGACATGACGGGAAGCCTAGGCGCCGGCGAAGTCGACGATTCGCAGCCAGGAGGGGTGACCGGGCGCTCAGCCCGAGGCCGCTGCCTGACGCACCAGCCCCGGCCGCCCGGCCAGCTGGTCGTGGATCCAGCGGTACGTGTGTTCGAGGCCGGCGCGCAGCGAGGTGTCGGGCTCCCACCCCAGGCGCTTGTGGATCAGGGTGTTGTCACTGTTGCGCCCGCGCACACCCTTGGGTGCGGAGAGGTCGTAGCGGCGCTCGAGCGAGGTGCCCGCGATCTCCTCCACGGTGTCCACCAGCCCGTTCACCGTGACCAGCTCGGCGCTGCCGAGGTTGATCGGCTCGTCGATGTCGCTGTCCATGATCGCCCGCGTGCCCC
>JACCUE010000341.1 GCA_013812005.1 Thermoleophilaceae bacterium | reverse complement strand
CGCACGGTCACCTCGAACGGGCCGGGCTCGGGCACCTCGATCTCCTCGAGCTGGAAGGCGTCGATCGGCTCGCCCTCGCGCTCCTGGCGGATGACCCAGGCGGCCATCTTCTCGGGGAGCGTGCCCGGCTCGACGGTGATGTCGGCCACGCTGGTCACGTCGACGGAAGCCATGTGCTTGAGAGATCCTCCGGGATCGGTTTCGGCGGGGGCGGATCGTACCGGCCGTTTAGATGTCGAGCGCTTTCCTCGCTTCAGGGCCGGCTCCGTAGGCGGAAAGGGCGGCTGGGCCGGCGTCCTGGCCGGCGCTCGCGGGTCGGCGCACATAGGATTCGCCGGTGCGCGCCACCGTCTACGGAATACCGGGATCGCATCCGGTGAAGAGCGCCCTGCTGATGCTCGACCACAAGGGGATCGAGCACCGAGTCGTGCAGGTTCCCCCAGTGCTCTGCCGGCCGGCGCTGCGCGCGATGGGATTCCCGGGCCCGACCGTCCCGGCCGTGAGGATCGACGGCCGCCGGTTCCAGACCACCCGCGCCATCGCCCGCGAGCTCGACCAGCTCCGGCCACACCCGCCGCTCTTCCCCGACGAGCCTGGGATCCGGGCGGACGTCGTGGAGGCCGAGGGCTGGGGCGACGAGGTGCTCCAGCCGGTGGCTCGCCGCCTGGCCTGGGCCACCCTGCGCCGCGACCGGTCGGGTATGGCGAGCTTCTTCGACGGCCCGATGCTCGGGCTGTCCCCGCGCGTGGCGCTGGCCGGCGCAGGGCCGATCGTGGCGGTGAGCTCACGCATCAACTCGGCCGGTGACGCCGCCGCCCGCGCCGATGTCGCCGCGCTGCCGCGGCTCCTCGATCACGTCGACGCACTGCTGACAAAGAGGGTGATCGGCGCCGCGCAGCCCAACGCCGCCGACTTCCAGATCGCCCCGAGCACCCGCCTGATGATGCTCTTCGACGATCTGAAGCCGGCGCTCGAGGGGCGGCCGGCCGCGCGACACGCGACGCGAGTCCTGCCGCACTACTCGGGCCACATGCCCGCCGCGCTCCCACCGGACTGGCTGACTCCGCTTTCCTAGCTGCCGCTCGGCGCACCGTTTCGCCCGTTCCGTCAGGACCGAGGCGTAGCGTGCGACGACACTGCCATGGAAGCCGCCACCCCCCTACGCAAGCCCCACGTCCGCGCCGCGGGCAACCACGTCGCCATCGACGGCCTCGTCGTCGAGGACGAGGCGGCCGCGCGCCTCGTGCGCGAGCGCCAGGAGGCGGGAGCCGACCCGGCCGCCACGATCACCGACGCCATCGAGATCGGCGCCCGGGTGCTCGACCGCGAGCAGACGGGCGCCAACGCCGACTTCGTCAAGAGCGAGTTCGAGAAGGTCTCCAAGGAGGTCGAGCGCGAGTTCGGCGACAACGCCCGCGAGGTGGCCGAGCAGCTGGGCAAGAAGGTCGACGAGGTCTTCCACCCCGAGAGCGGTCACCTGGCCAAGTCGCTCGAGGAGCTGTTCTCCGACGGCAGCTCGCGTGCGGTCCAGAACCGCGTGAAGGAGATCGTGGGCGAGGCGATGCAGCGCTCACGCGAGGATCTGCTGCGCCAGTTCTCCTCGGCCGGGGACAAGAACCCGCTGGCCGACTTCAAGACGGGGACGATGGAGCTGATCAAGGCCGCCGACGAGCGCCAGCACACCACCCAGCGCGCTCTGCTCGCCCAGATGGGCGAGCTCGAGAAGCAGCTCCAGGGGCTGCGCGACGAGAAGGACAAGCTGGAGCAGCTGGACGCCGAGCGCGAACGCGGCACCGCGAAGGGCCGGACGTACGAGGAGCAGGTGGTGGAGGCCCTGGACGCGATCGCCGAGGCGCAGGGAGACTGCTGCGACGCCGTCGGCGACCTCCCGGGGGCGTCCGGGCGCACCGGCGACGCGGTGATCTCCATCGACGCCGCCGCCGGCCCCGTGCGCGGGCGGATCGTGTTCGAGGCCAAGGACCGCCGCCTGTCCGCGCCCCGGGCCCGCGAGGAGCTGTCGCGCGCGCTCGAGCAGCGCGACGCGGACTTCGCCGTGCTCGTGGTGCCGGGGGAGGAAGAGGTGCCCGCCAAGATGCGTCCTCTGCGCGAGTGGGGGGGCGACAGCCTGATCGTGACCTACGACCCCGAGGAAGGCTCGCGCCTGGCGCTGGAGGTGGGCTACCGACTGGCCCGCGCCCGCGTGCTGATGGCCAAGGCCGGCGACGGGGAAGTCGACTCCGAGGCGGTGCGGACGCAGGTCGAGCGCGCGCTGGCCGAGATGGTCGAGGTGCGCAAGGTCAAGAGCCAGCTGACGGGCGCGAAGACCAGCATCGACAACGCGTACGGGATCGTCGAGGCGATAGCCGCCCGCGTGCGCTGCCACCTGCAGGAGATCGACTCGTTGGTCCTGCCCGCCGTGGGGAAGGCGTCGGATGCGCCCCCGGCCCGCGCTGAGGATGCCGATCAGGGCCCCGACCAGCCTGCGCTCGGCGCGCTCTGACAGAACCTGATTGGGAAGCCCCGTGCCGGGTAGAGAGCGCGAATGGGACTAATCGGATTTCTGGTATTTGGCCTTATCGTCGGAGCGCTCGCTCGCCTGCTGCTCCCCGGAAAGCAGAAGATCGGCCTCGTGCTGACCCTTGTGCTCGGGGTGATCGGCTCGGTGATCGGCGGCCTCATAGCCAACGCCCTCGGTACCGGTGACGTGTTCGAGCTCAACATCCTCGGCTCGGTCGTCGCCGTGGTGAGCGCTGTCGCGCTGCTGGCAGCCGCCGAGTCGGCGGGCATCGGCGCCGGCGACAAGCGCGGCGAGCTCAAGCGCTGAGCGCGAAGAGCACCGGCAGGCTGCGACCGGCCTGAGGCTAGGGCAGCAGCAGCTGGTCGGAAGAGGAGTCGCGCGGCTGGCCGATGGTCAGCTCCGCGGCCGGGATCGCCTTCGGGACCGCCCGCGGCGATCCGGCTCGCACCTCATACGAGCCGGGCTCCAGCGTGGCCTGAATGGTGGCGGTGTCCTGCGGCTGCACCGGGCCGACCGTCTCCTCCACCGAGTCGCCCTCGAGCGTGACCGTGTGCGCCTCCTTGGTCTGGTTGGAGATCGTGATCACGAAGGGGCCCGCGCCGCGGTTGTTCGGCGACACCGTCACCCCTACGTCCTGGATCACGCCGGTCAGGGTGACCGCGGCAGGCGGGCGGGGCTCATTCTCGAAGTCGTCGCCGCCGCAGCCGACGACCGCTCCAGCCGCTCCGATGATGAGCAAAGCCAGGCAGTGACTCCGCATCTTGGTGTGCGTCCTCATCCCTCGGCGGCGAACCCTAACCGAACCACACGGACGTCCGAGTGGCTATGAGCGAGCCCAGCTCTGCCTGGATGCGGGCGCGAACGTCCTCAGCCACCGCCTGCACGAGGGATAGATCGTCGGCGGCCTCCGGTCCGTAATCCGACAGATCGACGGGCTCGAGGAAGCGGATCCGGAACTTCGCGGGGAGGTACATCAGGGCCGCCGCCGCCCCGAAGTGCGGGAAGGCGTGGTTCACAGGAAAGTAGATCAGCCCGGTCAGGCGCTGAAGCAGTGGCACGTGCGCGAAGATCGGCATCGCGTCCTCCGCACCCACCACGGCCACGGGGACGATCGGCACCCCGGCCCGGATCGCCGTTCGCACGAACCCTCCGCGGCCGAAGCGCCGCAGCT
>JACCUE010000343.1 GCA_013812005.1 Thermoleophilaceae bacterium | reverse complement strand
GCATTCCTGACGGCACCGGCGGGCAGCCCGGCTGGAGGCAGGCCTGCGGCCGCTACGGCGAGGCGCAGGCGGGGTCGACGAAGAGCCGGCATTCGGTCAGCTCGGCACACTCACAGCCGCTGGCCAGGCGCAGCCAGCGGTGGCGAGCCCGGAGGTCGGCGATCTCTGCGGTGACCTCGCCGGCCTTCGTCGTGGCCAGTCGAGCCAGCGTCGAGGAGGCCCGGGAACCTTCGGCGAGCAGCTCTCGGATCTCGGCCAGCGAGAACCCAGCTCTCTGCGCGACGTCGATCACACGCATGGTCTCGACAGCGCTCTCGGGAAAGTCCCGCCGCCCCTGGGCCCTTTCCACGTCCCCGAGGAGGCCCTGTGCCTCGTAGTAGCGGATGGCGGATTGCGTCCGGCCCGACATCTTGGCCAACTGTCCGATCCTCAACGTCATCTCCTTGACCTCAACCCGACTTGAGCACCCACCATGGGTCAAACCACGAACGACACGCAAGGGGGCAACCAATGAAAAGCGTAGACGACCAGCAGCCGGTCGCCTGCACGCTGCAGGGCGGCGAGCAGATCGCCAGGCGCGAGCGCTGGCTGAGACTGACCGAGCTCGCGCTGCTGGAAAAGACCACCACCGAGCACGGCGCTGAGCTGCGCTTCCGAGGCGGTGGCGCGGTCCTGGCCGAGCTCACCGAGCTCGCCGCCTTGGAAAGCGAATGCTGCGCCTTCGCGCGATGGAAGGTGAGCGAACTCGACGACGCGATTCGGCTCGAAGTCGAAACCGAGCCAGACAAAGCGCCGGCGGTCTGGGCGCTCCTCGATGAGTAGGCCCGCGCAAGGGGCTCGAGCGCGGGGGCGACCGAGCCGGCGATCGCTATTCCAATGCCTCCTGGGGAGAGAGAGTGGTGGTCGCCAGCAGCAGCGCCGCCGCCGCGGCGAACACGACGGCGAAGCCGGTGTGGTCGGCGACAGCACCCGAGATGGGGGGTCCTAACAGGAATCCAAGGCCGTTCATCGCCATGGCGGCCGCGAGGCCCGCGGACGGCCGCTGCCTGAACACCTGCCCGCTCCAGATGGCCTGCACCGCCAGGACGACGTTGTAGGCCGCGCCGAAGAGCACCGCCGAGGCGATCGCAGCGCCCACGTGTCCGGGAGCGAGGCCCAGCAGCAGGAGTGCCGCCGCCTCGGCGGCCACCGCCAGGGTGAATGTGACGCGCCCGCCCAGGCGCCGAACGGCGTCGCCGGCCACGGTGCCGCCGACGCTGGCCACGCCCACGACGACCAGGAACATCCGGCTCTGAGTAGAGGAGAGCCCGCCGTCGATGACCAGATGATCGACGGCGAAGGTCCAGTAGACCGAGCTGGCCAGTCCCACGAGCAGCGCACCCGTCAGGAGCGGGCCGGAGCGGGGACACAGGAACCAGCGCAGCCGCAGCGCCACCACGCCGGCCGGGTCTCGCGGGGCCTCGCGGCCGGGGAGTACCACGAGTGCCCAGCCCGTGGCCGCCGCCGCGATCAGCGCGAACAGCAGCCAGGCCGTGCGCCAGTCGACGCCGGCCGCCAGGACCACGAGGGCCGCCAGCGCCACGCCCCAGCCGGTGCCGGAGCTGATGGCTGACAGCACCCGGGAGCGGCGGTCGGCCGGCAGCCGCCGGGCGACGACGTCGGAGAAGGGCGGGAACACCAGCCCCGCGCTGGCGCCGGCCACCAGCAGTCCGGCGAAGAGCACGGATGGGGTCTGGGCCAGCCCGGCGATCGTCATCCCTGCGACCGCGCAGACGCCACCCGCGGCGACCATGGCGCGGGGTCCCAGCAGGGCGGACAGCACACCCGCCGTCACCGAGGTGGCCAGGTAGGCCACGTAAGAGGCGGCCGCCAGCAGGCCCAGCGCAGCGCTGCCCAGCCCGAAGCTGGCGCGGATGTCGGGCGCCAGCAGCCCGAAGCCGTAGCGTGCCATGCCGAAGGTCACGCCCACCACGCCGATGCCTGCGGAGGCCAGCAGGACCGGCCGCGAAGCCCGTACGGTCAAGGCGCTCATATCGCGGTGTGTTGAAGCGGGCAGCCGGCGGGAGCGCCGCAGCAGGTGCTGCGGTCGCACAGGCGACATACGGTCAGCGCGCCGCCGCGATCGCCGGCCAACGCGCCCACCAGCTTCTCCAGCAGCGCCTCCAGGCGACCCCTGTCCTCGCGGTCGAGCACAGCGAGCACGCAATCGAGGGCTGCGGCGCGCTCGGCCAGCAAACGCGCGGAGGTCCTGCAGCCCTTCGCGGTCAGGTGCAGAGCGCGGGTGCGCCTGTCGGGGCCCGGGCGCCGCTCGAGAAGCCCGTCGGCGGCGAGGCGGTCGGCCACCTTGACCGCCGCAGGCTGGGAGATCCGAAGCACGGCAGCAAGGGCCTGCACCGACTCGCCCGGATTGGCGTCGAGGTGCACCAGCGCGGCCGGGTGGGCGCCGGCACGGCCGAGCGAACCCTCCACCGTCGAGCGGAACCGATCGGTCGCGCTCAGAGACAGGACGCCGAGGAGCTGGGCGAGGCGGTCGGCCACACAC
>JACCUE010000298.1 GCA_013812005.1 Thermoleophilaceae bacterium | reverse complement strand
TCGGGGCGTTCTCGCTCGATCACCCGAGCCACGGAGTCAGGCAGCAGGGGCTCGATGTAGGTGGCCGTGGCGAACTCCGGGTCGGTCATGATCGTGGCCGGGTTGGAGTTGACGAGCACGACCTCATAGCCCTCCTCGAGCAGCACCTTGCACGCCTGGGCGCCCGAGTAGTCGAACTCGGCGGCCTGGCCGATCACGATCGGACCGCTTCCGATCACCAGGATCTTCGAGATGTCCTCCCTACGCGGCATCTGGAGCGGAGTCGGGGGCGCGAAAACCGAGTCGGCCAAGGAAGCGGGGAGCGACGCGTGCTCTGCACGCCAGCGACCGATGACGCCGGCAGACGACGGTTTGCAGCGTCATCCGACCCGCTCCAGGAAGCGGTCGAAGAGGTGCAGCGAGTCGTGCGGCCCCGGCCCGGCCTCGGGGTGGTACTGGACGGTGCCGCCCGCGACGTCGCGGAGCACCAGGCCCTCGACCGTACGGTCGTAGAGGTTGACCTGTGACAGCTCGGCCGACCCGAAGTCGGTGTCCCACCGAACCGCCTTGTCGGCACCGAAACTGCGCTCTCCGTGCGGACCCAGGACCGCAAAGCCGTGGTTCTGAGAGGTGATCTCGATGCGCCCGGTCTCGAGGTCCTTCACCGGGTGGTTGGCGCCGCGATGGCCGAAACCCAGCTTGTAGGTGTCGAGGCCGATCGCGCGGCACAGGAGCTGATGGCCGAGGCAGATTCCCCATACCGGCACCTTGCCCACCACGCCGCGCACGTTCTGGACCACGTAGTCGAGAGCCGCGGGATCGCCCGGGCCGTTGGCCAGGAAGACCGCGTCGGGCTCACGGGCGAGCAGAGCCGCCGCGGATGTGTCGCAGGGATGCAGCTCGACCGTCGCGCCGCGCTCGCGCAGGTTGCGCACGATCGAGTCCTTGATGCCGGTGTCGAGCGCCACCACCCGCGGCCCACCGTCCCCCGAGAGGGCGTCGAGGATCACCGGCTCGGCGGGGGTGACCTCCGCGGCGAGGTCCTGGCCGTCCATCGGCGCCTCGGCCATCACCCGGTCCATTGCCGCCGACTCGGACAGCTCGCTCGCGAACACCCCGCCGCGCATCGAGCCGCGGTCGCGGATGTGGCGTACCAGCGCCCGGGTGTCGATGCCGCTGATCGCCGGGATGCCGCAATCGGTGAGCCAGGTCAGCCATCCGCCCTCGGCATGCGGGGCGTCCTCGCGGTCGACGCCCTCTCGCATGACCACCGCCCTCGTGTGCGCGGAGTCGGACTCCATGTGATCGGAGGCCACCCCGTAGTTGCCGATCAGGGGGTAGGTGAACACGAGGATCTGGCCCCGGTAGCTGGGGTCGGTGACCGACTCCTGGTAGCCCGACATCGCCGTGTTGAACACCACCTCGCCGGTCGCGCAGCTAAAGGGTTCCGCCTCCGTCAGGGACGCACCGACCGAATCGCCGTCGAAGCGCGTGCCGTCCTCGAGCAGCAGGAAGGCGCTCGGCGTCATCAGGCCACCGCCCCGATCGCAAAGGAACGCTCCCTGAAGGCCACCGCTCCGGCGGCGATCGTCATCCGCACCCGGCCGACGAGGCGCCGGCCGGCGAAGGCGCAGTTCGACGATCGGCTTTCATAGCCCGACTCCCCTACCTCCCACTCCGCCTCCAGGTCAACCAGGCAGACGCTGGCCGGGGCCCCCTTGGCGAGGGTGGGGATCGCGAGACCGAAGGGCTCACCGCCCGCGGTCATCCGCTCGACCACCAGGCCGAGCGTCAGCACGCCGGGCACCACGAGGTCGGTGTGCACCGCGGCGAAGGCGCTTTCCAGGCCCGTGACGCCCATCGGAGCCACCTCGAACGGCTCCTCCTTCTCCTCCCGCGCGTGGGGGGCGTGGTCGGTGGCGATGCAGCCAAGGACCCCGGAGCGCAGTCCGTCGATGAGCGCCTGGCGATCATCCTCGGAGCGCAGCGGCGGATTCATCTTGTAGTGGGTGTCGAGGCCACGGACGCACTCGTGGGTGAGCAGGAGATGGTGGGGGGTTGCCTCGGCGGTCACGCGGAGGCCCGCCGCGCGGGCCCGCTCGAGCACCTCGACGGTCTGGCGGGCAGACACGTGCTGCACGTGGATGAAGCCATCCTCGTAAGCCGCCAACTCGGTGTCGCGGGCCACCATCGTCGACTCGGATACCGAGGGGATGCCGGCGACTCCGAGCAGCGCCGACACTTCGCCCTCGTGCATCACCCCATCGCCCGACAGGGCCGGATCCTCCTCGTGGAGGGCGATGCAGCGCCGGGCCAGCCGCTGGTAGGCCAGCGCCTGGCGCATGATTGAAGCCGAGCGCAGCGGGAGACCGTCGTCGGTGAAGCCGGCGGCTCCGGCTTGAGCCAGCTCGGCCATCTCGGTGAGCTGCTCGCCACGCTGGCCCATCGTGACGGCGGCGGTGAACCCCGTAGGTATCCGCGCCTCCGCGCGGGCGCGCTCGCGCAGGGAGCCGAGGACCGAGGCGGAGTCCACCACCGGATCCGTGTTCGGCATGGCCAGTATCGCGCCGTAGCCACCTGCCGCGGCGGAGCGGGTGCCGGTCTCGATGTCCTCCTCGTCCTCGCGGCCGGGAGTACGCAGGTGCACATGGGGATCGACGAAGGCCGGGAAGGCGTGCAGGCCCTCGGCCTCCACGACCTCGGCGTGGGCAGGCGCCTCAAGCGCCCCGGGGGCGCCGATCTCGGCCACGGCGCCGCCGCGCACCAGCAGGTCGCCCGGCCCATCGAGGCCGGCCCGTGGGTCGAGCAGGTGCGCCCGCCGGATCAGGAGACCGGCGGAGGCGAGATCGGCCCGGTCGAGCAGGGAATCGAGTGTGATGCTCATGCGGGCTGGGGCTCGGAGGCCGGCCGCGAGGGGTCATCGGCGCGGCGGGGCGGACCGGAGCCACCCGCCAGCAGTTCGTAGAGGACGGCCATCCGGACCACCACGCCCGACTCCACCTGGTCGGTGATCAAGGCCTGCGGTGAGTCGATCACCTCAGCTGACAGCTCGACCCCGCGGTTGACCGGGCCGGGGTGCATCAGCAGCTGTCCGGCCCCGAGGCGGCGGCCGTCGATCTGATACTGCGCCGCGTACTCGCGCAGGGAGGGCACGAACGACCCCGTCATCCGTTCGTGCTGCATCCGGAGGGCGTAGACCACGTCCGCCTGGGCCAGGTCGTCGAGCGTGATGCGCACCTCGCAGCCCAGCGACTCGATGCCCCGGGGGATCAGGGTGGGCGGGCCGCAGACCGTGACCCGGCAGCCCATTCGGCCGAACGCGAGGATGTTCGACCGCGCCACGCGGCTGTGGAGCAGGTCGCCCACGATCCAGACGTTGAGGCCCTCGAGGCGCCCGGCCCGGCGGCGCAGGGTGTACAGGTCGAGCAGCGCCTGCGTGGGGTGCTCGTGCTTGCCGTCACCCGCGTTGATCACCGAGGCGGGAGTCCACCGCGCCACCAGCCCGGCGGCGCCCGCGTGGGGCGAGCGGAAGACCACTGCGGCGGGATCGTAGGCCGAGAGCGTCTGGATGTTGTCCTTGAGCGACTCGCCCTTGTCGACCGAGGAGCCCTGCGCCTTGATGCTCACCAGGTCGGCGGACAGGCGTTTGGCGGCCAGCTCGAAGGAGGAGCTAGTGCGCGTGGATGCCTCGTAGAAGAGGTTGATCACGGTGCGCCCGCGCAGCGTCGGGACCTTCTTGATCTCGCGGCCCGACACCTCCGCGAAGCTCTCAGCGCGCCCGAGGATGCGTTCGATGTCCTCGCGCGAAAGATCATCCACGGACAGCAGATGGCGCTTCACTTGTCTTCCCAATCTGACGCGTCCGGGAGGAGCGCAGCGCGATCGATGATCGCGCGAGCACCGGACCGAGATTCGCACCGCGATTCTCCCTCCGAGATCGATACCTCGTCCTCTCCGTCCAGCTCGGACACCGTCACGTTCACCCGCTCGCTACGGGCGGTGGGCAGGTTCTTGCCCACGTAATCGGGCCGGATCGGCAGCTCGCGATGACCGCGGTCGGCCAGCACCGCCAGCTGCACCCGTGGGGGGCGGCCGTAGTCGAAGAGCGCGTCGATCGCCGCGCGCACGGTGCGGCCCGTGAACAGCACGTCGTCGACGAGCACGACGGTGGCGTCCTCGATGGCGAAGTCGATGTGTGAGGCATGCACCACCGGCTGGGCGCCCGGTTCGCGCATCCCGAGGTCGTCACGGTAGAAGGAGATGTCCACATCGCCCAGCGGGACGGGCTCTGCGACGAGCTCGGCGATCAGGTCCCTGAGCCGTCCGGCGAGCAGCGCGCCCCGGCGGTGGATGCCCACGACGGCGATCGTCTCGCCGCGGTTGTTCTCCACGATCTCGTGAGCGATGCGCACCAGGGTGCGCCGCACGTCGTCGCGGTCGAGCACGACCTTGTGGGTCACGGGGAACGTCCTTCCTGGCCTCGCGGGACCGGGTTAAAGGATGCTCGGCGAGCGTAGCACCGGCTCCGGCGGGGGTCGCAGAGAGGCGAGTGCCCCTTTGATCTCCCATCCTCAGGGTGCGGAGGTACGTGGGGCGGCGCCCGGCTTGTGAGCCGCGAGCGCGACGTGACGCACCGACCAGCCGGCGCGCGCCTGGAGCTTGAAGCGTCCCCGTTCGTCGATCCGCTCGAACCCCGCGGTGGTCAGCATTCCCTTCCATGCGCGCACGTTGGGCTCCCAGAAGACGACCGCGGCATCCCTGGCCGCCCGCCATCGCGCGACCGGGAAAGGCAGAAGGTTGAGGAGGGGATCGAACGACTCCACCGATATGAAGGTGCCCCTGCAGAGGTTGGCGATCCGCTCGATCGCCAGGGCCTGGTCGCGCAGATGGATGAGCACCGAGCCGCAGAAGACCAGGTCGAACATGCCCAGGTCCTCCGGGAGCGCGCGATAGATCGACCGGTTGACCCGCTCGACCTTCGACCCAAACGTCTCCTTGGCCAGCGCGAAGCCCGCGCCCCGCGGCGTCTTCGGGAACGTATCGGGGCGGCGGTCGGCGGGCCAGTCGAGGTCGCGCTCGTCGTCGAGGTCGAGCGCCACGACCTCGGCCCCGCGCCGCTCCATCTCGAAGGCCCAGAAGCCGTCCCAGGTGCCCACGTCGAGGGCGCGCATCCCATCCATCCGCTCGGGCAGGCCGTAGCGGTGCACGACGCCCCGCAGGTCGAACATCCCGGGCGTGACGTACCCGGGCACGAGCTCCAGTGAGTGGTACCAGGTGAGCTCCTCGGCCCTCTGCACGGGGTCCACGGCGGTGCACCGTACTATGGCGCCGGCTCATGCTCGCTTCCAGCGCCACGCGCATCGTCGAGCGCCTCGGCGCCGACGATGTGGTTCTCGACATCGGCGGATGGGGCCGGCCCTTCACACGCGCGGACTGGGTGATGGATCTCATGCCCTACGAGACGCGGGGGCTCTACGGCCGCGACGGCGACGGGCCGGAGCGGTTCTCCGCGGGCACGTGGATACAGCGCGACATCTGCGACCGCGCGCCGTTCCCCTTCTCAGACGATGAGATCGACTTCGCGATCTGCTCACACACGCTCGAAGACGTTCGCGATCCCATCTGGGTGTGCTCGGAGCTGGCGCGGGTGGCCAGGGCCGGGTACATCGAGGTGCCTTCCCGGCTGGAGGAGCAGAGCTTGGGCTTCCAGGGGCCGTGGGTGGGCTGGGGCCACCACCACTGGCTGATCGAAGTGGATCGCGAGCGGATCGAGTTCGTCTTCAAGCACCACGTGCTCCATGGCCGCGCGAGCAACCACTTCCCGGCCGGCTTCCACGAGCTGCTGAGTGAGGAGGAGCGGGTCGAGACCCTTTGGTGGGAGGGCGCGTTCGAGGCCTCCGAGCGGATGATGACGTCGGCGGAAGAGCTCGACCCCTACCTCGCCGGGTTCGTGAGCCGGGAGCTGGCCGCCCGGCCCGCCGTGCGGCGCAGGCGCCCTCGCCTGCGGCTGCGCCGGGACGGCGGTTAGGCGCTCGCGGCGGGGAGAGCCACCCCGCGGCCCTGGTGGCGCACGTGCTCCGGAGCGCCGCGCTCGGGGAGGGGGATGTCCACCCGGTCGAAGTCCCGCGGCACGATGGTGCGTTCGAACGCCGACCGGGCTTCGTCGAGCACCTCCCCTCCCCCGTAGCGTGAGGACAGATGCGTGAGCGCCAGCAGGCCAACCTCGGCGCTCGCCGCCAGCTCGGCGGCGGCGCGCGCGGTCGAATGCCCGGTCTCCCGCGCCCGCTCGGCCTCCCCCTGCATGAAGGTGGCCTCGTGCACGAGCAGGTCGGCCCCGTGTGCCACGGCCAGGGTCATCTCGGAGGGAGCGGTGTCGCCGGTGAGTACCACCGTCCGTCCACGGCGCGCCTCGCCGAGCACTTGATCCGGGGTCACGTCGCCCACGAGCTCTCCGCGCTGCAGTCGGCCAAAGTCCGGGCCGGGCTCGACCCCGAGCTCCCGGGCCCGCTCCTCGTCGAAGCGTCCCGGCCGCGCGTCCTCGATCAGGGCGTACCCCAGCGCGGTGACCCCGTGGTCGACGCCGAACGCGGCGATCCGGTAGCCGTCGCGGTCGACCTCGTGTCCCGACTCGAGCTCGCGCAGGTGAACCTCATACGCAGTCCGCCCCACCACGGGGCGCAGGGCGGCGAACATCCGCTCGAGCCCCTTCGGGCCGTAGACGTGCAGGGGCCGCTCGCGGCCCATCAGCCCGTAGGTCTTGAGTAGTCCGGGCAATCCCAGCAGGTGGTCGGTGTGGAGGTGGGTGACGAACACCTCGTCGAGCTCGATCAGGCCGACCGAGCGGATGAGCTGGCGCTGGGTGCCCTCCCCACAGTCGAACAGCAGCCGGTCGCCGCCGCGCCGGACCAGCGTCGCGGGCAGGCCACGCCGGGCGGTGGGAGCCGAGCCGGCGGTGCCTACGAAGAGAACGTCGAGGTCCACGGGCCTATCTTCGCGATTCGGGCGCGCCGGCCCGTGTCAGGGCAACTCGAGCAGCTCGAACTCGACCGCGCCGCCCGCCGCCCTGGCCAGGCCCATGGTGTGCGCCGGTGCGCGCCGGCGTTCGGTGGGGCTGCCGGGATTGAAGATCTGGAAGCCGCCCTCACTCTCGTGCAGCGGCTGGTGGGAGTGGCCGAACACCACGGCGTCGGCGCCGGGGAAGCGACGCCGCATCCGGGTCAGGCGCCGGTTCCGGGGGCCCGCGTCGTGAATGATCGCGATGCGCGCGCCGTCTGCCTCGACGATCCGCTCGGAGGGCAACCGGCATGCGAGCTCGTCGTCGTCGACGTTGCCGCGGACGGCGAGCACCGGCGGGCCGATCAGCTCGATCTGCGCGAGGGTCGTGGCCGTGCTCACGTCGCCGGCGTGAACGATCAGATCGGCCGTGCCCAGGCGGGCCACGCAGGAGTCCGGCAGCCGCCGGGCTCCGCGGGGCATGTGCGTGTCCGATATGACGGCAATCAGCATCAGTGGTTCCTCCTGGAAGTACTGACTCGCTTTGGCGAGCGACTGGGCGCCGCCAGGCGCGTCCAGACGCCGCCAAACGGGTCAGGACTGACAGGAGGGGCCATTAGACTCGACGCTCACGCGCCCGTAGCTCAGTGGATAGAGCGCTGCCCTCCGGAGGCAGAAGTCGCTGGTTCGAATCCAGCCGGGCGCGCTCGAGGGCCCTGCTTTTCTCCCTACCCCAGCGCTCGCCGGTGTAGCTCACGACAGCCTGTCTCGGTACCACTCCCACGTGGCTCGAAGGCCCTCGTCGAGGCTCACCTTCGGCCGCCAGCCCAGCTCCTGCTCGATCACCGTCGAGTCGAGGTACTGGCGGTCGATCTCCCCGTGAGGGGTCCCCGCTCCCTGGAGATCCGGCTCCAGGTCGAGACCGGAGACGGACACCAGCCGGTCCACCACCTCGCGCACGGGGACGGGCGAACCGCACCCGGCGTTCCAGGCCCGGCCGCGAAGCTCGGGCCGCTCGAGCGACCCGGCCACGGTGAGGTAGGCGTCCACGGCGTCATCGACGTAGAGGTAGTCGCGCTCGGGGGTGCCGTCCGAGCGGATCACCGGCCGGTCGCCCCTGGCAAGCGCACGGGCCGTGTCGGGCACGATCCGCGACCAGTTGACGTCCCCGCCGCCGTAGA
>JACCUE010000291.1 GCA_013812005.1 Thermoleophilaceae bacterium | reverse complement strand
CTGCACGGCCTGATCGCCGAGAAGCCCCACAGCGCCTACGAGCTGGCCCAGGCCCTGTGGGGCAACATCGCCGTGACCCAGGCCTATCTCACCTTGTCCGAGGTGCTGGGCCACACAGACATCCTGCTCGACGAGGGCCGCGCGACCGAGCTCGAGGACTCAGGCGTGGTGCGCTTCGAGGCCGTGGAGTAACCCGCCAGGCAGCCGGAGGCTATGGTCGCGGTGGATCGCCGGGCAGCTCGCCATGTGCCTCGCTCAGGCGCTCAAGATCGAGCTCGTCGCTGCCCCGGCCAGTGGCACGCTTCATCGCGACGAGATCCGCGAACGAGCAGATCGGTGCTTCCACACCGTCAATTCGCTTCACATCAGACCGGCCCAGCACGTCGTCAAACGGCGCTGGCAGAAGCTGCTCGGACAGGATGTCCACCAGGCAATGCCGTGTGCGGAGGGCCAGCGCGCCGCCGGCAGCCAGCTCTTTCGTACGCAGCGGCGTGCCGTCGGGGTTGGTCGCCGCCCAGCGCTCGACCAGTGTGTCGAGGCGCGACAGGTTCTCAGCATCCATCGCGACCGCCGCGTCCACGTCCTTGGTCGCACGCACCGCGCCGTGTCGAATGACCGCCAGCCCGCCAACGATGACGTAACGAATTCCCGCCTCGTTGAGGTCCCGGAGCGCCGCCGCGAAGTCGTTCACCCCTGGAGCCAAAGATCGATCGCGACCTTGCTCAGAGCGACACCCTCGTCGAGCAGATCCTGTTGATCGCGTAGCGCGTCCTCGATCAACACGTACCGCCGCCAAGCCTCATTGGCGGCTGCGTGATCGCCGTGGCTCTGCGCCGCGTGCGCTTGAGCCGACGCCTGCCGTAGGCGCCGCTGCTGATCGATCGCCACCCGTCAATCCTACCGGCCAGACGCCCCGGGTCGTGTGCTTCGAAGTCGGTGGAGTAACCCGCCCGGCGGGCCGGGGTTGGGTGCCTCGTGCCGACATGGGTCAGCCGATTCGCACGGTCGTTGGTCTCGGGTGCGCTAGTGCCCCGGACCAGGAACGCGACTAGCGGCCGAGAGCCGGTCAGACGCGGAGCACCTCAACCGAGGCGAACCCCGTGAAGTCAGCGTCTTGAGTCACGACAGCGGCGCCGTGGCGGAGCGCGGTCGCCGCGATCCACGTATCGTGCCGGCGGAGCTTTCGGTCGGCGCGGAGCTGCTCGTCGGCGATGCGGGCGAACCAGGATGCGGTCGCGTCGTCGATCGGAAGCAGCGGGTACTCGGCCCTTACCCGTGAGAGCGTCGCGAGTCGCGCCGCTCGGACCGCCTGGTCGCGGGCACGCAGGACGCCAAGCTCCAGCTCAGCCGCTGTGACCACGGACACTGCGATCTCGTCGGGCAGGTCAGCGAGTGGACGCCCGGTTTCACGTGCGATGAAGACCGAGGTGTCGGCGATCGCTCGACTCACTGCTAGTCGATCAGCGAGCCGCGCACGTCGGACAGGTCCTCGAGGAGCCCTTCGTCGGCCCCGGCCTCTTCGACTATCTGTCGCAGCGTCGCTGACCGGACCCACGGACTCCGGGTCTCGGCGTGGGGAACGATCTCCGCCACCGGCAAGCGGTTGACCGTGAGCGACAGGCGCTCACCGGATCGCACCGCGGCTATGACATCGGCGGTGTGGTTCCGGAGCTCCCTGACTGAGATTTCTCGCGTCACAGGCGTACCGTAGCATCTGATGCTACTGTGTTGCTACAGGTGCTCCTGCTCAGCTCGAGGGCGTGACGCGGTACGCATCGAAAACACTTTCAATGTTGCGCAACCGCTGAATACAGGTCCTCAGCGCCTGCGTGTCCCCCACCTCCACGACGAAGCGGTTCTTCACCATCGGGTGCACCACCGTGCAGCGCGCCTCGAGGATGTTGATCCCCGTCTCGGCAAAGCAGCGCGACAGGTCCTCCAGCATCCGGGTGCGATCCCAGCCGTCGATCTCGATCTCCACGCGGAAGGAGGAGCTGGTGCCCTCGCCGTCCCAATCGACCTTTGTGAAGCGCTCGGG
>JACCUE010000289.1 GCA_013812005.1 Thermoleophilaceae bacterium | reverse complement strand
CTCGAAGGTCGACAGCGCCTGGCCGGTCACCTGGTCCATGTTGAGGTACTGGTAGCGGGCGAGGCGGCCGACGAACGTCACGTCCGGCTCCTCGGCGGCCAGGGCCTCGTAGCGGTGGTAGAGCTCGCGGGTCTGGTCGTTCGGGATCGGGTAGTAGGGGTCCCCCTCGGCGCGCGGGTACTCGTAGGCGATCGTCGACGCAGTGTGCTCCTGGCCGGTGATCCAGCGGTACTCGGTGGTGCGCGTGTGCGGCACGTCCTCGGAGGGTTGGTTGATGCTGGCCGCCGGCTGGACGAGCCCGCCGTCGGGCGTCGGGGTGGTCCGGTGCTCGAACTCGAGGCTGCGGTAGGGCAGGGCGCCGAAGCGGTTGCCGAAGTAGGCGTCCACGGGGCCGGTGTAGACGAGGTGGTCGTAGTCGACCTCGCCGTCCACATCGCCGAAGTCGGTGGACGTGCGCACGTCGATGTTCGGGTGGTCGAGCATCCGGTCGAAGATCGCCGTGTAGCCCTCGAGCGGGATGTTCTGAAACCAGTCGCCGAAGTAGCGGTCGTCGGTGTTGAGGCGGATGGGGATGCGCGCGCACACCGAGGCGTGCAGCTCAGACGGATCACGCTGCCACTGCTTGCGTGTGTAGCCGCGGAAGAACTTCTCGTAGAGGTCGCGCCCCACCTTGGCCACCACGGTGTCCTCGGAGTTCTCGATCCGCTCGCGCGGCTCCGCGCGCTCTGCGAGGAAGGCCTCCATGGCCTGCTCGTCGGCCAGGGAGAGCCCGTACAGCCGGTTCACCGTGTCGCGGTTGATCGGCATTGGCAGGAGCTGGCCGTCGACCTCCGCCAGTACCCGGTGCTCGTAGGGGCGCCACTCGGTGAACTGAGACAGGTGGTCGACGACCTTCTGCGACTGGGTGTGGAAGATGTGGGGGCCGTATCGGTGGCAGATCACGCCGTGCTCATCGGTGTAGTCGTAGGCGTTGCCGGCGATGTGGTCGCGGCGGTCGACCACCAGCACGCGCTGACCGCACTGGCTGGCCAGGCGCTCGGCCATGATCGAGCCGGCGAAGCCGGCGCCCACGATCAGGGTGTTGTACGCGTTGGGGGAGAGGGGAGCCATGGCGAGCGCGCGACGGCGGTCGAGGGTAGCGAGTGACCCCCTATCATCGCCCATCGCCCATCCGGGCAAGAGGGCTCCTTGGCCGCCGCCGAATCCACACCCGCCACCGCATCCCCGCGTGAACCGGGCGCGAAGCCGAGCTCCGTGGTCGCGGTGGTCGTGACCCGCAACCGCCGGGAGCTGCTCGAGGAGTGCCTTCGTGCGGTGCTCGCACAGACGCATCCGCCCGACCGGGTGCTCGTAGTCGACAATGTGAGCAGCGACGGTACCCCCGACATGGTCCGCGAGCGCTTTCCCGATGTGGACCTCGAGCGGCTCGAGCGCAACGATGGCGCCGCCGGCGGCTTTCACGAGGGGATCCGCGCCGGCATGGATCGGGGTTGCGAGTGGCTGTGGCTGATGGACGACGACACGGTTCCCGCCCCCGATGCGCTCGAGCAGCTTCTGCGCCCGCTCGACGACCTCGGTGATCTGCCCGTGCCCAGCCTGCTTGCGTCCAAGGTGGTGTGGACCGACGGCACGCTACATCCCAAGAACCTGCCCTGGGCGCGTCTCGACGAGGGCTCGATCGAGGCGTTCGTCTCGGCTGCCGACCGGCGCCTGGTTCTGCTGCGGGTGGCCTCGTGGGTGTCGATCCTCGTCTCGTGCGAGGCGGTCGAGGAACACGGGCTTCCCCTCAAGCACTACTTCATCTGGGGCGAGGACGGCGAGTGGACCGCCCGTCTGCTCAAGCACGGGACGGGGTACATGGTGCCCGCGAGCGTGGTGCACCACAAGACGCCCCAGAAGGTCTCGGTGCACCGCGAGGGGTCGGATCAGTACTACTTCGAGGTCCGCAACAAGCTCTACCAGCTGCGCGGGGACTCCTGGTTTCGCAAGGAGAAGATCCACCTGACCCTTTCGATGGTCATGGGCGCCGGCCAGTACCTGGTGCGTGAGCGCTTCGCACCGCGAGCGCTTGCCCTGCTCCTGCGCGCCGTCCGCGACGGGCTCAGGCGACCGGCAACCTGATGGCCCTCGTGGACCCGCGCCGCGTGGAGCGCGCGCTGGCCGGGCTCGTCCGCCGGCGCAACCTCACCGGCTCGTCGTACTTCGTCGACCGCTCCACGGGATCGCACTCGGTCGTGGTGGTCCTGGCCGGCTACAAGCCCTACCTGTGGGACTTCACCCTGGCGCGGCTCGAGCGCTTCGTCGCCCCGGACCTGGATGTATGCCTGATCTCACCCGCTCTGCGCTCCGGGCCGCTGGAGGCCCTGGCCGAGCGCCGCGGGTGGTCCTACCTCTCGACCCGGGCCAACTATGTCTCGCTGGCGCAGAATCTGGCCATAGCCCGCCATCCGGGCGCGCGATGGGTCTACAAGCTCGACGAGGACATCGTTATCGGCGAGGGCTTCTTCGAGCGCCTGCTCGCCGCCTACGAGCGCGTGGTGGCCGAAGGTCACTACCGCCCCGGCTTCTGCGCCCCCGTCCTGAACGTGAACGGGTTCTCCTACCTGCGCTTCCTGCAGACGATGGGCCTCGAGGCGGCCTACCGCGAGCGCTTCGGCGAGCTGCGCCTCTCCACGGGGGAGATCCCCGCGACCAACGACGGGGGGGCGGCGCTCTGGCTCTGGCGCCACAGCCTTCCCTTCGACGAGGTGGCCGCCCGCTTCGCAGCCCAGCCGCCCGCGTTCTCGACCGTGCCCCACCGCTTCTCGATCGGCGCGATCCTGTTCGAGCGCGATTTCTGGGACTCCTTCGGCGGCCTGCTCGTGCGCCCGCCGGAGGGAGCGCTGGGTGTCGACGAGACCTCGATCTGTCGCAAGTGCGTCGACATGTCGCGGGCGATGGT
>JACCUE010000275.1 GCA_013812005.1 Thermoleophilaceae bacterium | reverse complement strand
AGGCGACACACTCCGCTCGCCCGAGCTTCCCGGCTTCGAATTGAATCTCGACGAACTCTTCAGCGACGCCTGAGGACCGTATCCTCCACGCATGGCCACGACCCCCCACGAGAAACCTTCGATCGCGCCGGTCGTCGGGCCCGACGACCCGCGCCGGTTCACCGACTCGGGCATCGAGGTCAAGCACCTCTACACCGAGGACGACGTGGCGCCCGGTCTGGCCGAGCGCCTCGGGGAGCCGGGCGAGTACCCGTTCACGCGCGGCGTGCACCCCGAGATGTACCGTTCGCGGCGCTGGACGATGCGCCAGTACGCGGGTTACGCCAGCGCGAAAGAGACCAACGAGCGCTTCCACTACCTGATCAAGCACGGCTCGACGGGCCTGTCGATGGCCTTTGACCTGCCCACTCAGCTCGGGCGCGACTCCGACGACCCCCTCTGCGAGGGCGAGGTGGGGCGGACCGGAGTCGCCATCGACACGATCGACGACATGCGCCGCGTCTTCGACGGGATCCCGCTCGACGAGGTCTCGACCTCCATGACGATCAACGCCCCGGCGGCCGCTCTGCTGCTGCTCTACGAACTGGTGGGCGAGGAGCAGGGCGTCGAGCCGCAGGCGCTGACGGGCACCACGCAGAACGACATCCTCAAGGAGTACATCGCCCGCGGCAACTTCATCTACCCGCCGGAGCCGGCGATGCGGCTGACGACGGACCTGTTTGCCTACTGCCGGGAGAAGGTGCCGAAGTGGAACACCATCTCGATCTCCGGCTACCACATGCGCGAGAAGGGCTGCTCGGCCGTTCAGGAGGTGGGCTTCACTCTCGCCAACGCCATCGCCTACGTGCAGGCGGCGATCGACGCGGGCATGGAGGTCGACGAGATCGGGCCGCGGCTGGCGTTCTTCTTCAACGGGCACAACAACGTGTTCCAGGAGGTGGCCAAGTTCCGCGCCGCGCGGCGGATGTGGGCACGGATCATGCGCGAGCGCTTTCACTCGACGAACCCGAAGTCACAGACCATGCGCTTCCACACCCAGACCGGCGGGGTGACGCTGGCCGCCCAGCAGCCGGAGAACAACATCGTCCGCGTCGCGCTGCAGGGCTTCGCAGCGGTGTGCGGCGGCACGCAGTCGCTGCACACCAACGGCTTCGACGAGGCGCTCGCGCTGCCCAGCGAGCGCGCAGCGCGGATCGCCCTGCGCACCCAGCAGATCCTGGCCCAGGAGTCCGGGGCCACCGACTCGGTCGACCCCTTCGCGGGCTCCTACTTCGTCGAGAGCCTCACCGACCAGATCGAGGCCGGCGCCCAGGGCCTGATCGACAAGATCGACGAGCTGGGCGGCTCGGTGCAGTGCATCCCCTTCATCCGCGCGGAGGTGGAGGAGTCCGCCTGGGGCTACGAGGAGCGCTACCGGATCAAGCAGGACATCGTGGTCGGCGTCAACGACCACGTGAGCGACGAGCCCGACGACGTGGAGATCCTCCGCGTGGACCCCGAGTCCGAGCGCCTGCAGGTCGAGCGCCTGGAGGCGTTCAAGTCCGACCGCGACGCCGAAGTCGTGCAACGGCGGCTCGAGGAGCTGCGCCAGGTGTGCGGCGGGGACGGCAACCTGATGGAGCCCGTGCGCGCGGCGCTTGGGGACCGCTGCTCGGTTGGCGAGGTCTGCGGCGTGATGCGCGAGGAGTTCGGGGAGTACAACGAGGCCTGAGCGGCAGCGAGCCTGCGGGCTTGGGATAGCCTCGCGCGATCGCTGAGTCGACCACCCGCCGGCAGTTCATCCAGGTGTCGGGCGCTTCTGCCGCCGCGGCGTCGCTCGGCGGCGTGGCCGCTGCGGCGCCGCGGCGCCGCGACCGGCCGAACGTGGTGGTGATCGTCGTGGACACGTTGCGCGCCGACCACGTGTATGGCAACCGCGCGCGCACGCCGAACATGGATGCCCTCGCACGCGACGGGCTGCGCTTCACCCGGATGTTCCCGGAGGCCATGCCCACCGTGCCGGCACGCAACTCGATCCTGCTCGGCCGGCGGATCTTTCCCTTCCGCGGCTGGCACGGCCACCGGGGAATGCCGAAGGAGCCCGGCTGGTCGCCGCTCGGCGGTCCCGGCGAAACGTTCACGAGCGTCCTGCGCCGCAACGGCTACTGGACCTCCTATGTGACCGACAATCCGTTCCTGGGCTACGCGCCCGGGTACACCCGCCTGCGCCGCAGCTTCGACCGCTTCGAACGCACGGGCGGCCAAGCCGGGGGCGAGGGCCGCGGCGTCTCCGACCGCGAGCTGCGTCACTGGCTCCATCCCGCGATCGAGGACAGCGAAAGCCGTGAGCGGCTGCGCAAGTTCCTCGGCAACGCCGACCGTTACCACCACGACGAGCGGCGCTCGTTCGCCGCGCGCGTGTTCCGCGACGCCACCGCGCTCCTTGACGTGGCCAACCGAAACCGCCCGTTCGCGATGGTGGTGGACACCTTCGAGCCCCATGAGCCGTGGACCCCGCCGCGCAGGTACATCGCCCTCTACGGAGACCCCGACTACCGTGGCCGCGAGCCCTCCAAGCCCTATTACGCGCCCGCCTCTCGCTACCTGAGCGACGGCCAGCGGGGCCGGCTGCTGGGCCGGATGCGCGCCCTCTACGCCGCCGAGGTGACGATGACAGACCGCTGGCTGGGCGTCTTCCTCGACCGCCTGCACAAGCTGCGCCTCGACCGCGACACCATCATCGTGCTCACCTCCGACCACGGCTTCCTGCTGGGCGACCACGGCTGGACGGGCAAGTCGCCGACCCAGCTCCACCCGGCGCTCATCCGCGTGCCGCTCACCATCGTGCACCCCGAGGGCAGGCGCCGCGGCGACGCCACGCGCTTCTTCGCCCAGACCCACGACATCGCGCCCACGATCCTGTCCATGGCCGGCGTACGTGCGCCGAGGCAGATGAACGGCACCGACCTGTCCCCGCTGCTCGGAGGCCGCCGGCCGAGCGGGCGCTCCTACGCCTACGGCGGCTACACAAACGCCTTCTACATACGCACCGACCGCTGGGCGCTGTCCGGCGACAATCGCGGGCGGGGGCTGCGTCTGTACGACCTCGCGCACGACCCCCGCGAGCGCAGGGACGTGGCCTCGACCAACCCGGCCAAGGCGCGCGCGCTCCTCCGCGTGGTGAGAAGGCGGGCGGGTGGGCGGCTGCCGTTCTACCCGAGCGCTGGATGAAGAGAGCTCCAGTGCCCGGCGCCGGGCGCGCGCCGGACCGAGGCCGACAGGGTCGCGCTGCGCCGGCAGCGCTGATCTCGCGGGTCGACCTTGCGCGCGGCGCGCTCCTGCGGGGCCTCACGCGGCTGCCCGCGACCGTGCAGCGGGCACTCTCAGGCATGCCCCCCGTCCGCCTGGACGGCCTCGAGCTGCACCACGAGTCGCAGCTGATGATCGCCCTCGCAGCCCGTGTCGGCGGCCCTCCGATCGAATCCCTGTCTCCCGCCGAGGCCCGCGAGGAGACTGTGCGCCGCGCGCTGGCCGTGCGCGGGCCACAGCCGGCGCTTTCGCGGGTCGAGGCGCTGGAGATCCCCGGCCGGTGCGGTCCGATCGGGGCCCGGCTGTACGCGCCCGACCCTGAGCCGGGCGGCACCGGCCTGCTCGTCTATCTCCATGGCGGCGGGTGGGTGATCGGCAACCTCGAGACCTGCGAAAGCATCTGCCGCTTCCTCGTGCGCGAATCCGGAGCCGCCGTGCTGGCGGTGGACTACCGGCTGGCCCCCGAGCATCGCTTCCCTGCCGCGGTGGAGGACGCGGTGGCCGCACTGGCGTACGCCGCCGAGCGAGCGCAGTACCTCGGCGCCGACCCGGCGAGGATCGCCGTGGGAGGAGACAGCGCCGGCGCCAACCTGGCCACGGTGGCGGCTCAGGCCGCGCGAGCCGGAGACGCTCCGCAACCGGTCTTCCAGCTGCTGATCTACCCGGTCTGCGACCTGTCGGAGAAGCGCCGCTCGTACCACCTCTTCAGCGAGGGCTTCCTGCTGACCGAGGCCGAGATGGACTGGTTTCGCGATCACTACCTGCCCGAGCCGGGTGCGCGGCGCGATCCACGGGTGTCACCGCTGCTGGCCGGAGACCTCTCCGGCCTGGCGCCGGCCTACATCGCCACCGCCGGCTTCGACCCCCTGCGCGACGAAGGCGAGGAGTACGCTCGCCGGCTCTCCCAGGCGGGTGTGGTTGTGGCGCTGCGCCGCCATGAGGGGCTGCTGCACGGCTACGCCAACTTGACGGCGGTGGGCCGCGGCTCCCGGGAGGCGATGCTGGAGGCTGCCGCCGCGCTGCGGATGGGCCTCGCGCGCCGGGCGGCCTAGCGGGGCAGTGGCCGGCGGGCCAGGAACGAGAACTGCCCGCAGAAGAGCAGCTTGGCCGCGTTGCGGCCGGCCACGTCGAGCCGAGCCGCCCGTCCGAAAGCGTCGATCACACGGTTGAGTGGGGATTCCCTCGCCCACCAGCGGTCGAACACCCGCGGGCGGTTCAGTCCTCGACGCAGGATCAGGGTGAGAGCGTCGATGCTCGGCCTCAGCTCGACCACCTCGAGCCCCGCGTCCTCGAGCAGCAGGGTGAGCCCATAGGGCGTGTAGCCGAAGGTGCTCCGCGAATGGAACGGCTCCAGCTGCGAGGTCGAGCCGGCCAGAAGCCCACCAGGGCGCAGCACCCGGGCGACCTCGGCCAGCAGCGGCGCGGGGCGGTGCACGTGCTCGAGCACCTGTGTCGAGTAGACGAGGCCGAAGCGGCCGTCGTCGAAGGGGATGCGCTCGCCGTCGAAGGTGTGAAACTCGGCATCGGTACGGGTGCGCGTGCGCACCTCGTCCGAGTCCCGCACGTCGAGGCCGATCCACTCCGCGCCCCGATCGAGCCGTCGGAAGAGGTCCACGGAGTCCCCGGCGCCGCAGCCGAGGTCCAGCACCGCCGGAGCGCGCATCGACGCCATCGCCTGGGAGGCGATCTCCTGGGCGTGGGTCTGGCGCGCGTGATCGCGCGGCAGCCGCGGGCCGAGCGCCTCGCGGAGGTCATCACCGATCACCGGCGCGATGCTACGGGGAGGAGCGCCCGGGCAGGCGCGCAGCCGGAACGTCGCCGGAGAGGCGCAGCCGGAACGTCGCCGGAGGAGCACAGGCCGATCGCTCCCGGGGAGGAGCGCAGCCGGAACGTTGTTCCGGCGAGCACCGCAGCTTTCATCTCCCCGGAAGGAGTCCGCCCGGGGCGGGCGAACCCGATCATCGATGCCAGATCTGAGAGTCAGAAGAACATTGGTCAAGTCCCCACCCGAGCTGTGGGCCGAGCTGAGCGAGGTCGAGAGCCTCGAACGGCACCTCGGCGAGTTCGGGGATATCAAGATCACCCGTGCCGAACCCGAGACCACGGTCGCCTGGGAGGGCGAGGACGCCAGCGGCACCGTGGAGCTCGAGCCGACTGGTTGGGGGACGAAGGTCACCATCACGGCCGAGGTTGCCGACCCGGAACTCGAGGCACAAGCGGCGGAGCCCGTGGTCGTCGCGCCTGTCTCCGTGGAGCCGGAGCCGGTCCTCGCGGAGCCGGAGCCGGTCTCCAAGCCGGATCCTCGGCCGCTTGCCCCTGACCCTGATTTCCTCAGTCCCAAGCCTGTGGCTGAGCCCAAACGCCGAGGATTCTTCGCCCGATGGCTTCGGCGGGACCGCCGCGAACCGCTCCCGGCTCCGCCGGAGGACAGCCCGAGCGAGCTTTCCGAAGAAGCTGAGCGTCAGCTGCCCACACCGAGCGCGCAGGAGGTTCCGTCCCCGCCCGAGCCCGAGCCCAGACTCGAGTCCGTCGTGGAAGCCGCTCCCCTCGACGACGACGAGGACTTCGAGTTCGACTTCGCGATCCGCCGCGGCGATGAGCAGCCCGAGGCAGAGGAGCCTCCCCGTGAACCCATCGCGCCCGAGCGCGCCAAGGAGGTGCTGGAGACCGCACTCGAGAACCTTGGTCAAGCGCACCACCGGCCCTTCTCGCGCGACTAGAGACCTCGACGACCGCCGGGATCCCCGGCTCGCGGCTGGGGACGCGCGCGGTGCTGAATCTCCGGTCGCCCTCGGTCTCTGGACGACATGGCGCAATAGCGGGCCGCAGCCGAGCGGCTACCGTGCCTCGCCGATGACCGTCGGCACCCTCACCCGCCGGCGCCTCCTCGAGACGGGCGGCGCCGCAGCCGTAGCCGCTATGGCCGCACGGTCTGTATCCGCCGCACCGGCCAGGGACGGCCCCAACGTGGTGGTGCTCGTGCTCGACACCCTGCGGGCCGACCACGTATACGGGCGGCGCGCACAGACGCCGAACATCGATGCGCTCATGGCCCGGGGTGTGAGCTTCACCGAGGTCTTCCCCGAGGCGATGCCCACCGTGCCGGCCCGCAACTCGATTCTCAGCGGGCGGCGCGAGTTCCCATTCCGCAACTGGCGCGACCACCCGGACCTCTACCCGCAGCCGGGCTGGGAGCCCGTGGGCGACCTGGGCGCCACCTTCACCAGCGTGCTGCGCAGAGCCGGGTACTGGACCGGCTACGCCACCGACAACCCCTTCCTCGGCTATGCCCGCCCCTACGGCCCGTTTCGGCGCAGCTTCGACGACTTCGCCTCAACCAGGGGACAGCTCGGGAAGGTGGTGGATCCGAAGACGGTCTCCGAGGCGGAGCTGCGCCGCTGGCTGCACCCGTCGATCGTGAGCCGGGCATCCGTGGGGCGCGTGCGCAAGTACCTGGCCAATGCGTCCTATGCAGACGACGAGACGAAGTCGTTCGCCGCGCAGGTCTGCGGGGACGCGATCAGGCTGCTCGAGCGGGGCGCCCGCAGGCGCCCGTTCGCCTTGGTCCTCGACACCTTCCAGCCCCACGAGCCGTGGACGCCTCCGCGGAAATACCTCGAGCTGTACGCGGACCCCGACGAGTTCACCCGCGAGCCGTCCCAGCCGCCCTACTCGCGGGTACGCAGCTACTTGAAAGGCGCCGCCCGTGAGACCATCCCGGCCCGGATGCAGGCGCTCTACGCCGCCGAGCTGACCATGACCGATCGCTGGCTCGGCACCTTTCTCGACCGGCTGCACGAGCTCGACCTCGAGTCGGAGACGGCGATCGTGCTGGTGGCCGATCACGGGATCTACTTCGGCGAGCGCGGGTGGACGGGGAAGATCTCCACGGTGCTGCACCCGGAGCTGATCCAGGTGCCGCTGGTGGTCGTCGATCCGGCAGGGCGCCGAGCCGGTACCACCAGCGGCTACCGGGCCTCGACCCACGACGTGGGCCCCACTGCGCTGTCGATGGCGGGGGTCGCCGCCCCCGAGTCGATGCAGGGCGCAGACCTCTCCCGGCTGTTCGAGGGCCGCAGCCTGCCCCGGCGCCGGTACTCCACCGGCGGCTACCGCAACACCTTCTACATCCGCGACGGCGACTGGTCGCTGACGGCCGACAACCGCCTCCGCGACTTCAAGCTCTTCAACCTGCGCGCCGACCCCGGCGAGCGCCGCAACGTTGCCGCCCAGAACCCCGCGGTGGTCCGCAGGCTGCGGCGCGCCGCCATCGTGCGGGCGGGCGGCAAGCCGCCTTTCTACGGATAGGTCCGGCTGCGCTCCTCCCCGTCTGATCGGGGCCCATAGAATGCCGCGCCCCATGCGGCGCAAGAGCCCCGAGACCTACGAGGAGAAGCTGGCCCAGCTCACCGAGCTGCGCGGACAGGCGATCCACACCGATCCCCAGGCCGAGGAAAAGCAGCACGCCAAGGGCAAGATGACTGCCCGGGAGCGGCTGGAGAAGCTGCTGGACCCAGGCTCCTTCGAGGAGCTCGACACATTCGTGCGCCATCGGACCACCGAGTTCGGGATGGAGAAGAACAAGCCCTGGGGCGACGCCGTGGTCACCGGCCACGGGATGATCGACGGGCGGCCAGTGTGCGTGTTCTCCCAGGACTTCACGATCTTCGGCGGCTCGCTGGGCGAGGTGATGGCCGAGAAGATGGTCAAGGTCATGGATCTGGCCGCCAAGATCGGCTGCCCGGTGATCGGCATCAACGATTCCGGCGGCGCGCGTATCCAGGAGGGGGTCGTTTCCCTCGGCGCCTACGGCGACGTGTTCGTGCGCAACGTGCAGTGCTCCGGCGTGATCCCCCAGATCTCGCTGGTCATGGGCCCGTGCGCGGGCGGCGCCGTGTACTCGCCGGCGATGACGGACTTCATTTTCATGGTCAAGGAGACCTCGCACATGTTCATCACGGGGCCCGACGTGATCAAGACGGTGACCGGCGAGGAGGTCGAGTTCGAGGAGCTCGGCGGCGCGATGACGCACAACACCAAGTCCGGCGTCGCTCACTTCGCCTCCGAGGACGAGGAGGCGTGCCTCGAGGATGCCCGCTTCCTGATGTCCTTCCTGCCTCAGAACAACCTCGAGCTGCCGCCGCGGATGGACTCCGGCGATCCGCACGACCGCATGGACGAAGACCTCGCCACGATCGTGCCCGAAAACCCCAACAAGCCCTACGACATGCGCGACGTGGTGAGCCGCATCGTCGACGACGGCGACTTCTTCGAGGTTCAGGAGCACTTCGCCAAGAACATCGTGGTCGGCTTCTCGCGCCTGGGCGGCAGACCCGTCGGCGTGGTGGGCAACCAGCCCTCGCACATGGCGGGCGTGCTCGACATCGACGCCTCCGAGAAGGCCGCCCGCTTCGTGCGCTTCTGCGATGCGTTCAACGTGCCGCTGGTCACCCTCTGCGACGTGCCCGGATTCCTGCCCGGCACCAGCCAGGAGTGGGGCGGGATCATCCGTCACGGCGCCAAGCTGCTCTACGCTTTCACCGAGGCCACGGTGCCCAAGCTGACCGTGGTCACGCGCAAGGCCTATGGCGGCGCCTACGACGTGATGAGCTCGAAGCACATGCTGGCCGACTTCAACTTCGCCTGGCCCCAGGCGGAGGTGGCGGTCATGGGCCCGGAGGGCGCGGTCAACATCATCTACCGCCGCGACATCGCCGGCTCGCCCACCCCGGAGGAGCGCCGACAGAAGCTGATGGACGACTACAAGGCCCGCTTCGCCAACCCCTATTCGGCGGCCGAGCGCGGCTACATCGACGACGTGATCGAGCCCGGCCAGACCCGGCCCAAACTCATCCGCGCGCTCGAGACTCTCGACACCAAGCGCGTGGCCGGGCCCAAGCGCAAGCACGGCAACATCCCGCTGTAGGGAGTCACGTCAGCGGAACTCGACACGCGAGCGCGAGAGCACCACGTCGCCATCCTTCTTGGTGCCCGCCACCACGCGGGCGAAGGGCTCCAGGTAGGGCTTGACCTCCTGGTACTCCGGATCCTCGGCCGCCCCTTCGTTGTCCGCCAGCTCGAGGATCGGGGCTATGTCGAAGTAATTGCCCACCTCGAACTCGTCGCCCAGCCGCTCGGCGGCGTCGCTGAAGTCGGGGTCGTCGCCAAGCGTGTCGGCGGGCTCGAGCAGCGCCTCGGCGGACTCGTCGCCGAGGGCGATCGCCACCCGCTCGCCCCGCTGGACCACGTGCAGCGGGCTGGGGAGCTCCGAGCTCTCCACGGTGAAGCCATCACCGCCGCCGGGCAGGGTCAGCGGGCCGAAGGTCGCATCCGGATCGGCCTCCTTACGCGCCAGGCGGCCAAGCACCTCGATGGCGCGCCGCGATGCGTCCGGGTCCTTCGTCTCGATCACGGCGCCGGCTCCCAGCTCCTCGAGCGAGGTACCGCTGGCGAAGACGCCCAGATCGCCCATCCAGCCGAGGATGTCGTCGTTGAGGTCCAGACCCGTCGCCTGGCGCACCTGATCCTCCAGCTGCTGCTGCCCGCCGACCGCGCCGGCGAACAACCGCACGAGCGCCTGCAATGACTCGCCGACCTCGGGCTGCCCGGCGGCGAAGAAGGAATCGGCTGGGAGATCTCGCACGGCATCGGTGCCCGAGCCGAAGAACAGTGGCCCGACGAGGCCGACCAGCGCGGCCGGGAGCGTGGAGTCCACGACCACCGCGTCCGACTCCACCGACAGCCCGAGCACGTAGGGCTCGTTGAAGATGCTCACGAACGGGGCGAACAGCGCACCCTGAGGCCCCAGCGAGCTGAGCAGCTTTCGGCCGTCGAAGTAGACGCTGGCCAGCGTGTCGTCGGGCAGCCGGTCGAGCGCCTCCTCGACGCGCTCGACGCCTTCGATGGAGTCGCCACTCTCGGCGGTATCCAACGCCGCCTTGAGGCCTGCCTCGGTCCCGATCACGGCGTGGCCGTCGACCACCCCGTAGGCGGTCTCGTCCTCGAGCAGATAGTCGGTGCCTTCGTACGAGCGTTCCTTTGCCTTGCCGTCACCCGACTTCTCGAACGCCTCCTGTGCGGCATCCTCGTCCGTGGCCTCCAGGATCACGGCGCCGTCGGCGTCGCCCTCACGCACGCGCGAAATGAAGAAAGCGGCCTCGTCGCCGACCCAGGGCTTCACGTCTTGGAGGTAGTCCAGGCCGTCCTCGCGGAAGGTCTCGGTCAGGCCCTTCTCGATCTGCTCGTCCAGCTCGTCGCCGCCCGGGAACCGCTCAGCGATGTCGCGCACGGCGCTCTCCTGGTCGCCCGTGGGGTCGAGGGTGATAGTGCCGTACACCGCCGAGTCCTCGGGCACGAGCCCCGGGGCGGAGCCACCGGTTCCGCTGTCCCCGCAGGCGCTCAGGGCCAGGGTGCAGAGGGCGGGGATGACGATCGCCGGTGTGCGCACGCCTGGCAAGCTAGCGCGTACGGTGGCCCATGCAAGGCCAAGCGGGCGCCGAGTGCGCACGCACCTTCCTCAAGGAAGGTGCGCAGCCGGAACGTTGCCGGAGGAGCGCACCTTTAGATCACAGATGAGCACGTCCGGGCTTGACCGTGCCGGCTTCGCCCGCAGCGAGCACGGCCAGGCAGATGGCCACGTCCTGAATGGCCAGGCCGGTCGAGTCGAACAGGGTGATCTCGTCGTCGGAGGTGCGTCCCCGTGCGACTCCCGTGAGCACCGCT
>JACCUE010000274.1 GCA_013812005.1 Thermoleophilaceae bacterium | reverse complement strand
CGCTAGCCTCTCCGCCGCGCGCCAGCAAGCGCCTCGGAGGGGTGCCGGAGTGGTTGAACGGGGCGGTCTCGAAAACCGTTGTACGGGTAACCCCTGTACCGAGGGTTCGAATCCCTCCCCCTCCGCTTTCGCAGCGCAGCTCCGGCTTGGAAGTAAGAGCGGCGCGCACCCGCCTGTGCTCGCGCTCCGGGACGCTCTCTCCTGGCCGTTGCTCGTGGGGGAGCAGTCGGGGATTCGCTCACCACTTATGTTTCGTATTACACTTTTTCAGTGGAGATTCATCCGTCGGCGCGGAAGCACGGCATCGTCGACGAGGACATCGAACACGCGGTGACGCACGCAATGACGATTGACGAACAAGATGACGACACCCGTCTGTATCTTGGCCCCGCGCGCAGCGCGGATCTGCTCGAGGTCGTCACGATCGTGCGCGCCGACGGTCCAGAGCTCGCAATCCATGCGATGAGGATGCGCCCCCAGTATCAGCGGCTGCTGCCGGAGGGTTGAGCATGGCAGAGCACGCCTACGGCAAGACAGCGGGCGGGGTCCCGATCACCGAGGAGCTGGTTGACAAGCTGGCTAAGAGGGCCGAGGCCGGCTACGACGTCGACGAGACCCTGCGCCGACGTGGAGGTCGACCGCCGCTCGGGTCGGGCCCCACCACCGTGGAGTCGGTCCGGCTGGAACCCGAGCTGCGCGACGCTCTCGGCCAGCGGGCCAAGCGCGACCGCGAGACAACGTCTTCGGTGATACGCAAGGCGTTGCGCGAGTACCTCGAGACCGGTTAGAGCCGCTTTCAGGCCTTGCGATACAGGCGCGTCGTCAGCGGCGCGAACACGGCGGTCAGCGCCGCGGCCACGGCCAGCACGATCGCGATGTCGCCGGCGTCGGCGTTGCCCTCCATCAATCCTCTCGAAGCGGTCGCCAGGATGGATATCGGGTTGACGTCGACGAAGGCCTCGAGGCCGGCCGGCAGCGTTTCCGGGTCGACGAAGACGTTGGAGAGGAAGGTGAGCGGGAAGATCCCCATGAAGCCCGCGTTCATCACCGCGTTCGGGGAGCGCAACAGCAGCCCGAGCGTCGTGAAGACCCAGGAGAGGCCGAAGGCGAAGACAAGCACCAGGGCGAGCGCCGCGAGCACCCCGGCGACGCCGGCATCGGGGCGGTAGCCCAGGATCACGCCGAGCACGATGATCACGGTGCCGGCGACCAGGTAGCGGACGCTGTCGCCGAGGAGCGACCCCAGCAGGGGAGCCGGCCGCCAGACCGGCAGCGAGCGAAAGCGATCGACGACCCCCTTGGTCAGGTCGGTGTTGAGCGCGACCCCGGAGTAGACGGTGGTGAACAGCACCGACATCACGAGGATCCCCGGGAGGATGTAGTCCAGATACTCAGCCGTGGACCCGGCGATCTCGCCACCGAAGAGGTAGGTGAACATCAGGACGAACATCACCGGCGTGATCGTCACGTCGAGGAGCTGCTCGGGAACGTGCTTGACCTTGAGCATCCCGCGCCAGCCGAAGGTGAGCGCAGCCGATACTGCGCTCGCCCTGGGCGGGCGCGGCGTCGAAGAGATCGCCTTGCGCACGGCGGCCCCATCGGCGGCGGGCGTGGGGGCCGCTCTCGTTGTCGCGTTGACGCTCATACCGGTTGCTCCTCCTCGATGGAACTCGGTTGCTCGGCCGGCACCTCGTCCGCCGGATGGCCGGTCAGGGCCAGGAAGACCTCGTCGAGGCTCGGCCGGCCGAGCGAGAAGTCGGCGATGCGCACGCCGGAGCGAGTCAGCTCGGCGACCGCCTCGGCGGCGCGGTCGGCCTCCGAGCACGTGGCCGTGAAGACGGCGGGGTCTGGCTCCAGGGTGACGGCGCCCAGCGCGCGGTCCAGCACCCGTTCGGCCGCGGGGCGCTGCTCTGGGTCCAGCAGGCGTACGTGCAGCGCGCCGGAGCCGACCGAGGCCTTGAGCTGGCCGGGCGTCCCCTCGGCGATCACCTTGCCCCGGTCGATGACGGCTATCCCGTCGGCGAGCTGGTCGGCCTCCTCCAGGTAC
>JACCUE010000268.1 GCA_013812005.1 Thermoleophilaceae bacterium | reverse complement strand
GGGCGACCGAGCTCCGTGGGGCCCGCGGCGTGGCGGGCGGGGCTTGCGTGGCCGCGCGCCGCCTTCGCGGTCGGAGCCACCGCCGGTCTCGTCGCTCTCGTCGGTTGCCGGATCGGGCGTCTGCACGGCGTACCAGATGAGATAGAAGGCGGCCAGGATCGGGATCTTGAGGATCACGAACATCCAGATGATCGCGCTCAGCTCCACCGCGCAACGATCATACCCCAGGAACGCGCGGGCTGGATAGGCCCACCGCATGGGGAGGAGCGCAGGCCGATCGCTCGGGAGGAGCGCAGCCGGAACGTTGCCGGAGGAGCGCAGGGCGATCGCATCGCTCCCGGGGAGGAGCGCAGCCGGAACGTCTCGGGAGGAGCGCAGCCGGAACGACGTTCCGGCGAGCACCGCACCGCAGGCTCTCGGCCGAGCACCGCACGGATGATTCTCCGGCGAGCACCGCACCGGAAGCTCCCCGCCGAGCACCGCACCCTTCCCCTCAGGCGGGCGCGGCTTCGAGCGCCGTCATGCGGCGGAAGCCCTCGAAGCGCTCGTCGATCTCCTCCCGCGTGAGCCGGGCGACTCGTTCGGTGCCGAACTCCTCGACGTTGAAGGACGCGATCACCGAGCCGTAGGTCATGGCCCGCCGCAGCGAGGCCTCGTCCTGCCAGCCGTCCTGGGAAGCCAGATAGCCGAGAAAGCCGCCGGCGAAGGAGTCCCCCGCCCCCGTGGGATCGGACACCGTCTCGAGGGGAAAGGCGGGCAGCGCGAAGTAGCCGTCCTCGGTGAACAGCGCGGCGCCGTACTCGCCCTGCTTGGCCACCACCACGCTGGGGCCCATGGCCATCACCTCGCGCGCGGCGCGCACGAGGTTGGGCTGGTCGGTGAGCATCCGGATCTCGGCGTCGTTGAGGAACACCAGGTCCACGCCGCCGATGGTCTTCACCAGCGAATCGCGGGCGATGTCGATCCAGAGGTTCATCGAGTCGAGGCCGGCGAGGCGCGCGCCGCGGCACTGCTCGCGCACCTCGCGCTGGAGGTCGGGCTGGATATTGGCCAGGAAGAGGTTCTCGGCCGCCTTGGACTCCTCGGAGAGCTTGGGCGCGAACTCGCCGAACACGTTGAGCTGGGTCTCGTCGGTGTGCGCGGTGTTGAGGTCGTACTCGTAGTGGCCGCGCCAGAAGAAGGTCTTGCCGTCCTCGACCCGTTCGATGTCGTCGGTGTTCACGCCCCGGCCTTCGAGCACCGCGTACTCGCCGGGGCCGAAGTCGTCGCCGACGGGCCCCACCACACGCACGTCGCAGAAGAAGCTGGCGGCCAGGGAGAAGTGGACCGCCGAGCCGCCGAGCATGCGCTCGCGCTCGCCGAAGGGCGTCTTGACCGCGTCGAAGGCGATCGATCCGACTACTACGAGGCTCATAGGCGGCGGAGGCTATAGGCCGGAGCCTCAGGCAATACGCTGCGTCGTCGTGCGGGCCGTGCAACTGCAGGCGTTCGGAGGGCCGGAGGTGCTCGACGTCGCAGACGTGGCGGTGCCCGAGCCGGGGGAGGGCGAGGTGCTCGTCCGGGTCTCCCGCGCCGGAGTCAACTTCGGCGACACCCACCAGCGCGAGGGCTCCTACGTGGCCGAGCGGCAGCTGCCCTTCGTGCTCGGCGGGGAGGTGGCGGGAGTTCTCGAGAGCGGTGCGCCGGGCTTCGAGTGTGGCGAGCGCGTGGTGGCCCTGCTCGAGACCGGTGGCTACGCGGAGTACGCCGCCGCGCCGGTCGCGCAGACGTTCTCCGTGCCCGAGGCGCTCTCCGACGCCGCCGCGCTGGCTCTCCTGATCCAGGGCCTGACCGCGTGGCATCTGCTGCGCACCTCCGCGCGGCTGTCACCCGGTGAGAGCGTGGTGGTGCACTCCGCCGCGGGCGGGGTCGGAGGACTGGCCGTGCAGCTGGCCAAGGCGATGGGCGCCGGGCGGGTGATCGCCACGGCCGGATCCGATGATCGGCGCGCCCGGGCGCTGGAGCTCGGGGCCGATGTGGCGGTCGACCCTGAGACAGAGGCGCTCACCGATGCCCTGGTCGAGGCCAACGCGGACCGGCCGGTGGACGTCGTGCTCGAGGCCGCCGGCGGACGCGTGTTCGAGCAGAGCCTGCAGGCACTCGCTCCCTTCGGACGGCTGGTGGCCTACGGCAACTCCACGCGGGAGAAGGTGAGGGTGTCCAATGCGGCGCTGCTCAAGACCAGCCGGGCGGTGGTCGGCTTCTGGCTCTATCACTGCCTCGAGCGCCGGGAGTTGACCGAGGGACCCCTGCGCGACCTGTATGAGCGGGCCGCCCGGGGGCAGCTGATGCCGCAGGTCGGGGAGACGTACGCGATGAGCGACGTAGCGCGCGCCCACTCCGATCTCGCCGCGCGACGCACCACGGGCAAGCTGCTGCTCGATCCCTCGAGCTGAGTGGGGGCGCCCGGGGGCGCTAGTCTCACTCCCCGATGACGACGTTCGCAGAGCTCGGGCTCTCCACGCCGCTCTTGGAAGCCCTTGGGCACCTCGGCTATCAGCAGCCCACACCGATCCAGGAGGAGACGATCCCCCTGTTGCTCGGCGGAAGCGATGTGATCGGCCAGGCCCAGACGGGCACGGGCAAGACAGCCGCCTTCGGGCTGCCGATGCTCGAGTTCGTGGACCCCGGCGACCCCGAGGTGCAGGCGCTGGTGCTCACGCCCACGCGGGAGCTGTGCATCCAGGTGACCCAGGCGCTGCGAGCCTACGGCGAGCAGCGTGGAATCTCGGTGGTCGCCGTGTTCGGCGGGGCGCCGATCCGCGATCAGGCCTCACGGCTCAAGGAGAACGCGCAGGTCGTGGTCGGCACGGTCGGGCGGGTGATGGACATGATCCGCCGCCACTACCTCTTCCTCGACTCGGCCCGCTACGTGGTGCTCGACGAGGCCGACGAGATGCTCGACCTCGGCTTTCTCGAAGACGTCGAGACCATCCTCGGGAGATGTCCGTCAGGCCGCCAGACGGCCCTCTTCTCCGCCACGATGCCGCCGGAGATCAGGAAGCTGGCCGAGAAGCGCATGTACGAGCCGGTGACGATCAAGGTCAAGGCGGCCACGCTCACGATCGACACGGTGGCCCAGTTCCACGTGGAGGTGTCCGACAAGGACAAGCCCGACAAGCTGGCGGAGGTCATCGCGGCCGAGTCACCCGAGCAGGCCATCATCTTTGCGCGCACCAAGATCGGGGTCGACCGGCTCGCGCGGCGCCTGGGTGACAAGGGCCTGCGCGTGAAGACGCTCCACGGCGACATGAGCCAGGGCTCGCGCGACGGCGTGATGATCGCCTTCAAGGGCGGGCGCGAGCGACTGCTCGTGGCCACCGACGTCGCCGCCCGCGGTCTCGACATCGCCGGCGTCTCGCACATCGTGAACTACGACGTGCCCAACTCGCCCGACATCTACGTGCACCGGATCGGGCGCACGGGCCGCGCGGGGGAGACGGGCCGCGCCATCACCTTCATCACGCCAAAGCAGCGCAGCGACCTCGAGGCGATCGAACGCCACGCCCAGACCGAGATCAAGGCATGGGGCGTCAACGGGATCGCCCCGGCCAAGGGACGAGAGCGCTCGGATCCCAGCCCGGCGCCGCCGGTCGAGGAGGCGCCGCCTGTGGCGGCGTCAGCGCCGAGCGGCGAGGACCAGACCGCCGACACCGACGAGAAGCCGCGTGAGCGCTCCCGGACCCGAGGTGGGCGCGGACGCCGCAGTGGCACTGACAGCGAGCCGCGGGGTGGCAGCGAGTCGCGCCGCGACAGCGGGGACGGCGAATCCCGCCAGACCCGCCGTCCGCGGCACACCAAGCCGCGACGCGAGCTGCAGGGCGGGACCGTCAAGCTGATCGTCGGGGCGGGGCGCCAGAAGGGGCTCGAGCCGGC
>JACCUE010000233.1 GCA_013812005.1 Thermoleophilaceae bacterium | reverse complement strand
GTGAGCCCGAGCGCCATCTCGCGCCGCGGCGGCTCGCCCTGCGGGGTCTGGCTCACCTGCGTCCCGGCGCGCACCTCCGAGGTCGTGACCCCGATCAGCGGCTTCATGCGATCACCCACGTGTCCTTCCCGCCACCGTTCTGGGAGCTGTTGACCACGATGTTGCCGCGATCGAAGGCTACCCGCGTCAGGCCCCCCGGAACGACCTGTGCCTTCCCGGGCCCGCCGATCGCGAAGGGCCGCAGATCCACGTGCCGGGGTTCGAGCCGCCCTGCGCACACCGTGGGGTGCGTGGAGAGGGCCACCAGCTCCTGCGCGATCCATTCCTCTGGGTTCTCGGCCACACGGTTTGCGATCTCCCGCAGAGTCTCCGACGAGGCATGGGGGCCGACCACGATACCCTGACCCCCCAGGCCGCCGCGAGGCTTGACCACGAGCTCGCCGATTCGCGAGAGCGCGGACTCCCGCACCTCGGGATCGCCGAGGTCGTGGGTGGGCACCGAGCGCAGGACCGGCTCCTCTTCGAGATAGAAGCGCACCATCGTCTCGACATAGGCGTGCACCAGCTTGTCGTCGGCCACTCCGCAGCCCAGCGGATTGACCACGGCCAGAGTGCCTTGCCGCACCGGCTCGAGCAGCAGGTCGGCGATCCAGGTGGCCCGGCCGTTGCCGTCTCGCAGGCGGTCTTCGTCGGTACGGCGATAGACCACGTCCACCTGTCGCGTGTCGCCGTCCACCTCCACGCGCAGCCGCCCGCCGCGGCAGAAGAGCGAGGAGGGACCGACCAGGGGCAGGCCGAGCGCCTGAGCGATCTGCCCGTGCTCCCACCAGGCGCTGTTCTGTGGCCCGTCGGAGAGCACCACCACCGACGGGTCGGCGACGTCGCCGGGTGCTGCGTCGCGCAGGGTCTGCGCCAGCGTGTCGTATGCCGATGACGGGTCGCGCCTGGCCTCCGGGCTCCCCACCGGCAGATGGGCGTCCACGGCGCCGCGCGCCGCCAGCAGGTAGGCGATGCCCGACGGTGTGCGGATGTTGTCCTCGAGCACCCGCAGCTCACCGTCGGCCCCGCGCACCAGGTCGAGGCCGCCCACATAGCCCGGGGCCGGGGTCTCGACGCCCATCATCCACGGCTCGAAGTGGCCTGCCGACTCGATCGCGCGGGCCGGCATGTGTCCGGCGTCGACGATCCGGCGCTCGCCGTAGACGTCGGAGACGAACTGCGCCAGCGCTCTGGTGCGCTGCGCCACTCCGGCCTCGAGGCGCGACCACTCGTCAGCGGAGAGGATCCGGGGCACCGGGTCGACGCGGAAGGCGGAGCCCCCGCCGCCCCCGAAGCTCACCCCCGCGGCTCGGAGGTGCGACTGCACCCGCCTCGAGAGCTCACCCAGGTCGGCACCGGCAAGCCCCTCCATCAACCCGGCGTAGTGCGCCCGCGGCGAGCCGTCCTTGGTACAGGCCTCGTCCCACGCAGCGCCCGTCCGGTAGACCGCAGCCGGGCGCGACTCGTCCTCGACCGTGCCGGTCATGGCCCCGAGGCTATGACCCAGGCGGACGCGGCGCAATGTCCATATGTCCAAACTCGGGGCTACACCAGGGCGAGGCTTGCCCCAGCAGCATCGCCGGCCGGGGAAGCCAAAACGCAGCCTGGTATGAATATAAGTAATCCCGACTGACTTTTAGCCTTTAAGGAGGCAGACAAGTGGCCGACTACGCCAAGGATGTCCTCGTGGACACGCAGTGGGTGGAGGACCATCTCTCGGACGACTCGATCCGGATCGTCGAGGTGGACGAGAACCCCGCCCTCTACGCCGAGGCCCACATCCCCGGCGCGATCGGATTCGACTGGAAGACCGACCTCCAGGATCAGGTCAAGCGCGACTTCCTCGATCCTCAGGCCTTCGGAGATCTGTTCGGTAACGCGGGTATCTCCAACCGCCACACCGTCGTCCTGTACGGCGACCGCAACAACTGGTTCGCGGCCTACACCTACTGGTACCTCTCCTACTACGGCCACGACAAGGTGAAGCTGGTCAACGGGCCGCGAGAGAAGTGGATCTCCGAAGGTCGCCCGACATCGA
>JACCUE010000174.1 GCA_013812005.1 Thermoleophilaceae bacterium | reverse complement strand
GGGACGCCGAAGCGGGCAGCGCGGAGCGGGTGCACGATCTGCTCAAGGAGGACACCGTGTCGTGACCTCCATAGCGCTGCGAAACCTGCTCGCGCGCAAGATGCGCACCCTGCTCACCTCGCTCGCGGTGGTGCTGGGGGTGATGATGGTCAGCGGCACCTACGTGCTCACGGACACCATCGACCAGTCGTTCGGCAAGATCTTCGAGCAGAGCAACGCCGGGATCGACGCCGTCGTGAGTGCGAAGGAGACGGTCGAGACCGACGACCAGCAGGAGTCCCCGTTCGGTGCCGAGATCCTCGACCGGGTGCAGGGGGTGGAGGGCGTGGAGGCCGCCGACGGAGGCATCTTCGATTCGCAGGTGGCCATCCTCGACAAGGACGGGGAGCCGATCGGCGGCAACGGCGCACCCTCCTTCGGGGCCTCGGTGGTGGCCGATCGCTTCGACGCCCTGAGCTACCCCGAGGGCCGCAAGCCTGCCGCTGACGGCGAGGTGGTGATCGACAAGCAGACAGCCGGCCGCGCCGGCTACGTGGTGGGCGACCGGATCAGGGTGGCGGGCAAGGAGGACGCGACGGAGTACGAGCTGGTGGGCATCGCCACGCTCGGTGACGTCGAGTCCTTCGGGGGCGCCAGCATCGCTCTCTTCACGCTCGACGAGATCCGCCGGGTGACCCGCAAGCAGGGCAAGTTCGACCAGATCAGCGTGGCCGCCGCCCCCGGCATCACTTCCGGGGAGCTGACCCGGCGCCTCGAGGAGGCGCTGCCCGCCTCCGTGGAGGTTGAGACCGGTGAGGAGAACACGCAGTCCCAGAAGGACGACGTGGGCCAGTTCATCTCCATTCTCAAGACCGCGATGCTCATCTTCTCGGGCGTCTCGCTGTTCGTGGCCGCCTTTCTCATCTTCAACACGTTCTCGATCACCGTCGCCCAGCGCACGCGCGAGTTCTCGATGCTGCGCACCATCGGCGCCAGCAGGCGCCAGCTCGTGCGCACCGTGGTTCTCGAGGCGACGGCGATCGGGCTGCTCGCCTCGGTGCTCGGCCTGCTCGCCGGCATCGGCTTCGCGCCGGCGATCAACGCGCTGTTCCATGCGGTGGAGATCGACCTGCCGAACGAGGGCAGCGTGGTGGCCACCCGCACCATCGTGCTGGCCTTCGCGATCGGCATCGGCCTCACCGTGCTGGCCTCGCTGATCCCGGCGCTGCGCATCACGCGCGTGCCTCCGGTCACGGGCCTGCGCGAGGGCGCGGTGCTCGAGACGCCCAAGAGCCACCGGTTGCGCAGCGCCCTGGCGACCGGCCTGACGGCGATCGGAGTGGTCTCGATGCTGCTGGGCGTGTTCGGCGCGCTCAGCCCGGGTGAGCTGTGGATCGGCGTGGGCGCAGCGGCCGTGTTCCTCGGGGTGGCGCTGCTCAGCCCCCGTCTGGTGGGCCCGATGGCCGCGCTGGTGGGACGCCCGCTAGAGCGCTTCCGCGGGGTCGCGGGCCGGCTGGCGCGCGAGAACGCCGTCCGCAACCCGGGCCGCACCGCCTCCACGGCGGCGGCGCTCATGATCGGCCTGGCGCTCGTGTCCTTCGTTGCCATCTTCGCCGCGGGGCTCAGCGGCAGCATCACCGCCGCCTTCGACAAGACGATCAAAGCGGACCTGATCCTCACGAACACCGACGGCTTCTCGGACATCTCCGCCGGCGTGACGGGCGCGGTGGCCGACCTCGACGGGGTGGAGGTGGCCTCGCCCACCCGCTTCGCCCAGGCCAACACCGCGGGCGATGAGGGCGGCTACCTGACGCTCGTGGACACCGACACGGTGGGGTCGGTGATGACCCTCGACTGGAAGGAGGGCGATGACGCCGTGCTCACCGGGCTCGGCAAGGCGGATGCCGTGATCGACGAGAAGTGGGGCCGTGAGAAGGGCCTCGACGTCGGCGAGGACTTCAAGGCCGAGACCTCCTCGGGCAAGACGCTCACCTACACGGTGCGCGGAACCTTCGTGGACCGCGCCGACTTCAACGGCGACTACGTGGCCTCGGACGTGACCGCTGCCGCCTACGGTGAGCCCAACAGCCTGCAGCAGGTGCTCCTCTCACTCGAGGATGGAGCCGATACCGGGGCCGTGCGCAAGGACATCGACGCGCTCGTCACGGATCGCTACCCCACGGTGGAATCCAAGGACAAGGAAGAGTTCGGGGAGTTCGTCTCCGGGCAGGTGAACCAGCTGCTCGGGGTGGTCTACGCCCTCTTGGCCCTGGCGGTGATCGTCTCGCTGTTCGGCATCGTGAACACCCTCGCTCTGTCCATCCACGAGCGCACCCGCGAGCTCGGCCTGATCAGGGCAGTGGGGATGTCGCGCCGCCAAGTGCGGCGGATAATCCGCTACGAGGCGGTGATCACGGCACTGATCGGCGCCGTCCTGGGGTCGGCTCTCGGCGTGCTGTTCGCCGTGATCATGTCCCGCCCCCTGGCCGACGAGGGCTTCACCCTCTCGATCCCGGTCGGCACCCTGATCCTCATGTTGATCCTCGCCATCGTGGCCGGGGTGATCGCGGCGATAGGCCCGGCACGCCGCGCGTCGCGGCTCGACGTGCTGGACGCGCTGGCCTACGAGTAGGAGCGGCGACCGCCTGACCGAAGGGTCTGAGCGGCGCCCGCCTGACCGAGGGTCGGCCGCGGCGCAAATAGGATGGCTTCGTGGCCGCCCCGGGACGCACCGCCGCCGAGCTCGCCGAGCGTCTGCTCGCTGGCGACAAGCGTGCGCTCGCCCGTGCGATCACCCTGGTCGAGAACGACGATCCCGAGGGCTGGGATCTCGTGCGCCAGATCTACCCGCACACCGGCAGGGCTGCGATGGTGGGCTTCACCGGGCCGCCAGGGGTCGGCAAGTCGACCCTGATCGGGGCGCTCACCGCCCACGCCCGCAAAGCCGGCCGCCAGGTGGCCGTGCTGTCGATCGACCCCTCCTCGCCGTTCACGAAGGGCGCGCTGCTCGGCGACCGCATCCGCCTGACCGAGCACTTCCTGGACTCGGGCGTGTTCATCCGCTCGATGGCCACCCGCGGCTCGCTGGGCGGGCTGTCGGAGGCGACGTTGCAGGCGGCGCTGCTGATGGACGCCTCGGGCAGGGACGACATCTTCCTCGAGACGGTTGGCATCGGCCAGGCCGAGGTGAACATCATCGACCACGCGGACACGGTCGTGCTCGTCCTGATGCCGGGGGCAGGCGACTCGATCCAGGCGCTGAAGGCCGGCGTGATGGAGATCCCCGACGTGATCGTGGTCAACAAGTCCGACCACCCGCTCACCGACACGATGATCCGCGAGATCCGCGGCGTGCTCTCGCTCGGCCCCCAGGAGGGCTGGCAGGTGCCGATCGTGCGCGCGGAGGCCTCTCGCGGCGAGGGGATCGAGGAGCTCTCGGAGCAGATCGCCGCCCACCGGGTCCACATCGAGGAGGAGGGCACCCTCTCCGAGCGCCGGCGGCGCAACCTGATGAACGAGGTCGTGGCCCTGGCCGCGAACCGGCTGCGGCG
>JACCUE010000167.1 GCA_013812005.1 Thermoleophilaceae bacterium | reverse complement strand
CGAGCTCGGCGCCTCCGTGGTGGAAGGCGGCCAGACCATGAACCCTTCCACCTATGAGCTGCTCGCGGGAATCCACGCGGCCGAGGCCAGCGCGGTGGTGGTGCTGCCCAACAGCGCCAACGTGATCATGGCCGCCGAGCGCGCCGCCGAGATGTCCGAGAAGCCGGTGCGGGTCGTGCCCACACGGGCTCAGCAGGAGGGTCTGTCCGCCTTGCTGGCCTTCGATTCGACGCGGACCTGCGAGGAGAACGCAGATGCGGTCGCTGCCGCCGCCGGTGGCGTGGTGGTGGGAGGGGTCGCGCGCTCGGCCCGCAGCGACCCCCAGGGGCGTTTCGGCGAGGGCGACGCCGTCGGGTATTCCGGCGGCGAGCTGGTGTCGTGGGGAGATCCCGCCGACACCCTGCGCCTCACGATGGCGGGCGTCGGCGTCGGGGCGGAGCTGATCACCTGCATCGCGGGCGAAGGCGCCCCCCTCGACCGGACGGCGGTCGAGGAGCTCGTGCCCGAGGGGGTCGAGCTCGAGTACCACGACGGCGGCCAGCCGGCGTGGTGGTGGCTGCTCTGCGCAGAGTGACCACGGTCTTCGGAACCGCCGAAGAGCTCACCCGTGAGGCGGCGCTCGCCACCGAGCTGCGCTCACTTCCCCGCCCGAGCCTGCTCGGGCAGCCCCTGCAGGCCACGGGCAAGGTGGCGAAGGGCCTCGCCGCGCTCGGCATCGCCACCCACGGCGACCTGATCGAGCACCTGCCCCACAGCCACCGCGACCGCCGCGACGCCCGCAAGATCGGCTCGGTCGGAGTGGGGGAGGAGGCCACGGTGGCGGTCACCGTGCGCAGCGTCACCGTCAAGCCGATGCGCGACCGGCGCCGCAAACGCGCGGAAGCCAGGGTCTTCGACGAGAGCGGTCCGATGCTGGCCGTCTGGTTCAATCGGCCCTGGGTCGCGCGGGAGCTGTCGGAGGGCACCCAGGTGCTGCTGCACGGCAAGCTCCGTCGCCGTAACGAGTTCTGGGTCACCGAGCACGAGCTCGTGGGGCAGGGAGAGGCGCCGGTGCACACCGTCGGCCTGGTGCCCGTGCATCCGGCCACCGCCGGCCTTCCCGCTTCGGTGCTGCGCTCCCTGGTCTGGGAGGACTACGGTCTGCTCCGCCACGCCGTGGAGCCCTTGCCCGCCGCGCTGCGGGTCGCCGAGCGGCTGCCCGACCGTCCCGCCGCCCTGGCCGGTGCTCACTTCCCCGACAGTGAGGACGAGGAGGCCGGAGCCCGGCGCCGGCTTGCCTTCGAGGAGCTGTTCCTGCTCCAGGTGGCCACCGGCGCGAGGCGCCGCCATCGCCGCGAGGGCCGCCGAGCAGCGCCACTGGCCACCGGCGGATTGCTCACGGAGTCCTGGCGCGACGCGCTGCCCTTCCGGCTGACCGGCGACCAGGACGCCGCCTGCGCCGACATCGACAGCGACCTGGGCTCGGAGCGCCCGATGCAGCGCCTGTTGATGGGCGAGGTGGGCAGCGGCAAGACGGCGGTCGCGCTGCACGCGATGCTCAGGGCGGTGGACAACGACCGCCAGGCTGCGCTGATGGCCCCTACGGAGACGCTGGCCGAGCAGCACCTCATAACCCTCGACCGCCTGCTCGGTGGGCTGGCACCGGTGGAGCTGCTGACGGGATCGACCCCTGCGGGCAGGCGGCGTGAGCTCCTGTCGCGCCTGGCATCCGGCGAGCTGGGGCTCGTGGTGGGCACCCACGCGCTGATCGAGGATCCGGTGGGGTTCCGCGACCTGGCGGTGTGCGTGGTCGACGAGCAGCACCGCTTCGGCGTGCGCCAGCGGGCGGCCCTCGACGCCAAGGCCCCGGGGGGCTTGGCGCCTCACGTGCTTCACATGACGGCCACCCCCATCCCGCGCACCCTGTCGCTCACCGCCTACGGGGACCTCGATGCGACCGTTCTTCGCGAGCTGCCCGCCGGTCGCCGTCCGGTCGAGACGTACGTGGTGGACGGCTCCCGCGCCCGCGCGCGGGCGTATGAGCGCATCCGCGAGGAGATCGCCGCCGGACGGCAGTGCTTCGTGGTGTGCCCGCTGGTCGAGGAGTCGGAGGCGTTGCAGGCCACCGCCGCGACAGTCGAGGCCGAGCGTCTGCAGCGCACCGAGTTCCGTGACCAGCGGGTGGCGCTCATCCACGGCCAGATGGCCACCTCTCAAAAACAGGCGGCGATGCGCTCCTTCGCCGCCGGTGAGGCCGACGTGCTGGTGGCCACGAGCGTGATCGAGGTCGGCATCGACGTGACCAACGCGACGGTCATGCTGATCGAGGCGGCCGAGCGCTACGGGCTCTCCCAACTGCACCAGCTGCGGGGCCGCGTGGGCCGGGGCGAGCACAAGTCGGTATGCATCCTCTTCGGCGACCCGAAGCTGCCGCGCCTGAAGGCGATCGCCTCCGAGCGTGACGGCTTCCGGCTGGCGGAGGTGGACCTCGACCTGCGGGGGGCGGGGGAGCTGCTTGGCACGCGCCAGAGCGGTCTGCCCGAGTTCAGGGTGGCGCGGCTGCCCGACGACGCGGAGCTGCTGGAGCGAGCGCATGCGCACGCCGGCGCCCTGCTCGAGCGCGACCCCGCCCTCGCCGAGAACACGCTACTGCGCGACGCGGTGATCGCGCGCTTCGGCTCGGACCTCGATCCCATCCCGGCGTAGGCGGTCGCGTGCGCGTCGTCGCAGGCGAGCTCGGGGGCCGGCGCCTGCACGCCCCGCCCAGCCGCGGCACCCGGCCCACTGCCGACCGGGTCCGCGAGGCGCTGTTCTCGATCCTCGGCGACGTGTCGGGCGCCCGGGTGCTCGACCTCTACGCAGGGTCGGGCGCACTGGGCATCGAGGCACTGTCGCGCGGTGCCGCCGAGGCCGACTTCGTGGACTCGGGCCGCCGCGCGATCGACGCCATCATGCGCAACCTCGGCGAGCTCGGGATCGAGGGCCGGGTGCACCGCCGCGACGCGCTGTCGTGGTTGGCGCAGGCAGGAGGGGGTAGGGCGTACGATCTGGTGTTCTGCGACCCACCGTATGATTCCGCGGTCCGCCTGGCCGAGCCGCTCTCCGAGCGCCTGCCTGCTCTCCTCACCGACTCCGCCCGCATCGTGACCGAATCCGACAAGCGCTTCCCCCTCGAGCTGTCCTTCCCGCTCCTTCGCGAGCGGAGCTACGGCGACACGCGCATCGCCGTCTATCGTGGCTAGCCGACAGCCCTCCCCTTCGAACGGCGGGACGGCGGTGTGCCCGGGGTCCTATGACCCGATCACTCTCGGCCACCTCGACATCATCGGCCGCGCCGCGCACGTGTTCGACAACGTCGTGATCGGCGTCGTGGACCATCCCATTCGCAAGAAGACGGTGTTCTCCGCCGAGGAGCGCACAGCGTTCATCGAGACGGAGGTCGCGAAACTCGGCAATGTGCAGGTAAAAGCCTTTGATACGCTGCTCGTCGACTTCGCTCGCGAGAACGGAGCCCGGACGATCGTGAAGGGGCTGCGCGCGATCTCGGACTTCGAGTACGAGTTCGAGATGAATCAGCTCAACCGTAAGATGGCCCCGGACATCGAGAGCATGTACCTGATGTCAGCTCCTGAATTCAGCTTTCTCTCCTCCAGCGGCGTGAAGGAGATCGCCACCTTCGGCGGAGATCTCACCGGCCTGGTCCCCCCACAAGTCGCGGAGCGCTTGCAGGAGGCGCTCAAGCGTTAGCGAACTGGAGGCCGAGACGTGATGTCCAGCTTGTCAATCAACACGCGCGGCGAGATGCCGAGCGGAGGTAATCACTGATGGATGTTCTAGTACTCATCGACAAGCTCGACGACACGGTGCACAACGCCAAGCCCGTGCCCCTCACCGACCAGGTGCGCGTCGACAAGGAGGAGATCTACGACATCCTCGATCAGATGCGGGCGACGATCCCCGAGGAGATCAAGCAGGCCCGCTGGATCGTCAAGGAGCGCCAGGAGATGCTGGCCGAGGCCAAGCGCGAGGCCGAGCGGATCGTCAAGGAAGCGCGCGAGGAGCACACGCGGCTGATCGGCGAGGAGGAGATCGTCAAGCAGGCCGAACGCCAGGCCGACGAGATCGTCGAGGACGCCCGCGCCCGCGAGCGCGAGATCCGCCTGGGAGCCGAGGACTACGCCGACGACATCCTCAACACCCTCGAGATCAACCTCGAGAAGTTCACCGCGGCCGTGCAGCGCGGTCGCGACCGGCTTCAGGGTCGCGAAGAAGCCGAAGTCCGCTGAGCCGCGATAGCCGTCGCTCTGCACGGTCATCGGTCGCTCGCGTGCCTACGCACGCCACGCTCCCTGCTTCCCGCGCATAGCTCCGCTCTCCCGGCTCAGGGCGCGGGCGCTAACCTCGATCGGGGTGGCGCAGAAGGCTGACAGCTTCGATCTCGGACGGCTGATGCTCTCCTCGGGGGAGGCCGGCTCGGTCGACCTGAACGTGCCGGTGGATCCACTCGCCTTCGGCGGGCAGGCCTACACGGCGGGTGACGGCAAGGTCGAGACGCGCCTGGACGTGTCGAGAACCACGGGTGCTGGATTTGCGCTGCGCCTGCGCTTCGGCCTGCGCCTGTCGGGACCCTGCATGCGCTGCCTCGGGGACGCTGGAGCGCCGGCGGCGGTCGATGTGCGGGAGGTGCATCAGCCCGCCGACGACGATGAGAACCTGGTCTCGGAGTACCTCGACGAGAACGACTTGGATCTGCGCTCCTGGGTCCGCGATGCGCTGGTGCTCGCCCTCCCGGTCCAGATCGTGTGCGGCGAAGAGTGCCGCGGCCTGTGCCCCATCTGCGGGGCCAACCTCAACGAGGACCCCACACACGAGCACGAACGCGAGCCCGATCCGCGCTGGGCCAAGCTCTCCGAGCTCAAGCTCGATGGCTGATGGTGACTGCTAGCCTCCGTCGCCGCCATGGCCGTTCCCAAGCAACGACAGTCTCACTCGCGCACCAACAAGCGCCGCTCCCAGCACAAGATCTCGGCCCCCGCCGTGGCCGTGTGCCCGCGTTGCGGCGCAGCGCGCATCCCGCACCGGGTGTGCGGCGAGTGCGGCACCTACGCCGGCCGTGAGATCGTCGTGGCGGCGCCGGACGCGCACGACCACGACGACTGACCCGGATGACGTCAAAGGGGGACACCGCCCCCCTTTGCAACCCCCCCGGCGTGATCGCGCTCGACGCGAACGGGGCCGACGGCGGTCCGGCGATGGTGGCCGAGGGCGCTCGCCTCTCCGGCGAGAGCGTGACCCTGTTCGGTCCCGCGGAGGAGCTTTCCGGGGTGCACGTGGTCGACGCCCCGATGCGGATCTCGGGCGACCAGGAGCCCGTGCGCGCCGTGCGCGCCCGCCCTGAGGCCTCGATCGTGCAGGCCGCCAAGGCCGTGGCCGAGGGCCGCGCCGACGCCCTGGTGTCCGCAGGGTCGACCGGTCCTACGCTGGCCGCCGCCACGCTCAACGTCAAGCGCATACGCGGGGTCCACCGCCCGGCGCTCGCCGCGCTTCTGCCGCTGCCCTCCGGCCCGGCGCTGCTGCTCGACGCGGGAGCCAACGTGGAGGTGCGCCCCGAGCACCTGGTGCAGTTCGCCTACATGGGCTCGGCTTTCATGGAGAGCGTGCACGGGATCGCGCGCCCGCGCGTGGGGTTGCTCTCGGTCGGCGAGGAGCCGGGCAAGGGCACGCCCGACGTGATCGCCGCGGGGGAGCGGCTCAGAGCCTCGAACCTCAACTTCACCGGCAACGTCGAGGGCTTCGACCTGCCGGCCGGCGGTGCGGACGTCGTGGTCACCGACGGCTTCACCGGCAACGTGGCGCTGAAGGTGATGGAGGGCACCTCGCGCACGGTGCGCGAGGCGATCCGGGACGCGGTGCGCGCGGGTGGCCCGCTTCCGGCGGCCGGCGGCCTGCTGATCCGCGGGGCGGTGGGCCGCCTGCGGCGCCAGCTCGATCCCGAAGCCGCGGGGGGCGCCATCCTCCTTGGCCTGCGAAAGCCGGTGATCGTGGCTCACGGCAGCTTCGGGGCGCAGGGCATCGCGAACGCCGTGGCGCTGGCCCGCCGGGCGGTCGACGAGCGGATGGTCGAGCGCACGCACGCGGCCCTGGAGGCCGGCGGGGCCTTGCGATCCGCACCCGCTGGTAGCGTCGCCGACCGATGAGCCGAGAAGAGATCCTCGGTCGCATCCGCGAGCACCTCGCCACCGAGCTCGAGGTCGACCCGGCCGCAATCGCCGACACCACCCGCTTCCGGGAGGACCTGGAGGCGGATTCGCTCGATCTCGTCGAGCTGACCGTCGAGCTCGAGGACACCTACGGCATCCGCATCCCTGACGAGGAGGCCGCCAAGATCCTCACCGTCGGGCAGGCCGCCGACTTCGTTGTCGCCCATGCCGAGGAAACCGACGGCTGACAACGTCCAGAGCCTTGCCGACCTGCTGGAGCAACTTCCCGAGGATCTTGCCCGCCAGGCGTTCACCCACGCCTCGTGGGTCGAGCACCGGGCCGAGTCCTACGAGCGGCTGGCCTTCCTGGGTGACGTCGTGCTGAGCCTCGCCGTTTCGGACCACCTGTTTCCGCGCTTCGAGCGCTACGGCGCAGGCCGCCTCACAAAGCTGCGAGCTCAGACCGTGAGTGGCCCGTCGTGCGCCAGGGTTGCCCTCGAGCTGGGCGTGCCCGAGCGGCTGCGCGCGGCCGCCCCCGCGGGCACCGGCCGCAGCTTCGAGTTGCTCGCCACCAGCGAGCGCGTGCTGGCGTCGGTCTGCGAGGCCGTGATCGGCGCGTGCTACCTCGCCTTCGGGACCGAGCGGGTCGCACCCGCGGTCGTGGCCGCCTTCGAGGGTCAGATCGACGATGCGCTCGAGCATCCCGTGGACTACAAGTCGCTGTTGCAGGAGCGCCTCGCCCGCCGGGCCGAGGTCGTGACCTACCGGATCGCCTGCGAGGAGGGCCCCGCGCACGACCGTCGCTTCGTGGCCATCGCCGAGGCCGAAGGCCACGAGATAGGCCGCGGCGAGGGGAAGACCAAGAAGGCGGCCGAGCAGGAGGCCGCGATGCAGGCGCTCGAGCCCAGAGCGGCGGGGGATTGATGCACCTGCGGTCGATCCAGATGAAGGGGTTCAAGTCCTTTCCCCATCGCACCAAGCTCGACTTCTCCCCCGGTGTGGGGGTCGTTGTCGGCCCCAACGGCTCGGGCAAGTCCAACATCGCCGACGCCGTGCTGTGGGCGCTGGGCGAGCAGAGCCCGCTGGCGGTGCGTGGCCAGACGATGAGGGACGTGATCTTCGCCGGCGGCCACGGTGTGAGCGGCTCGAGCGCCGCCGAGGTGGAGGTGGTGATCGACAACTGCGACGGTCGCTCGGCCAGCGAGTTCTCCGAGATCTCGATCGTGCGGCGCCTGGACCGCTCGGGCGAGGGCGAGTACCGGCTGAACGGGGCGCGGTGTCGCCTGGC
>JACCUE010000141.1 GCA_013812005.1 Thermoleophilaceae bacterium | reverse complement strand
GGTGAGGGCGATCGACATCCGGCTCGAGGGACCCGTCCTCCTCGAGCCCACGGTGCACGGCGACGAGCGCGGGTTCTTCCTCGAGAGCTACCGCGCCGACCGGCTGGCCGAGCTCGGAGTGACCGAGCACTTCGTGCAGGACAACCACTCGCGCTCGCGTCTCGGCGTGGTGCGCGGGATGCACTTCTCGGTGGGCGAGGGACAGGCCAAGCTCGTGCGCTGCGCCCGCGGATCGATCCTCGACGTCGTGGTGGACATCCGGCGCGGGTCACCGACCTTCGGCGAGTGGGAGGCTCACGCTCTCGACGACGAGCTGTTGCGCCAGCTCTACGTTCCGATCGGCTTCGCGCACGGCTTCTGCGTGACCAGTGGGGTGGCCGACGTCGTCTATAAATGCTCCTCCTACTACGACGCGGATGTCGAGCAGGGCTTCGCCTACGACGACCCGAAGGTAGGGGTCGAGTGGCCGGAGCTCGAGCTGGTCGTGTCGGAGCGCGACATCGATGCGCCACCGCTGTCCGACATCGTGGACACCCTGCCGTTCACCTACTGACGCTGCGGCGCCTCGCCACATCGGCCACCAGGGCGCGTTCGCCGGGCCGAAGCACGAGCGCCGCGTAGGCCAGCCAGTAGAGCGCCGGCCCGCCGACCAGGAGAGGCGCCACCGCCGGGAGGCTGTCGAGCTCCCACAGCAGCCGCGCCGCAACGAGCAGCGCCGCCAGCCCTGACCCGAGCGCGTACGCGGGCAGCCACGCCTCCCTTACCAGCTCACCCAGGCGCGCGCCGCTGGCCGCGAGCCCGATCCGCAGGAGGAAGGGGAAGCCGACCGTGTACGCGATCGCGGTGCCGAGCGCCGGGCCCTCGAGGCCGAGAGAGGGGGTGAGCGCCAGCGTGAGCGCGAGGTTCAGAGCAGCGATTCCCACCACCACGCGCGCGGCATCACCTGCGCGCCCGGCGCCCACCAGGAAGCCCGGCGTGACCGCGAGCTGGCCGAGCAGCAGCCAGTAGGACACGAGGATGGCCAGGGCGGTGGCGCCCTCCCGATAGGCCTCCCCCAGCCACACCTCCAGGGCCGGCCCGGCGAGCACGATGGCGGTCACGGCCAGCGGCACGGTGACAGCCAGGGTGTACCGCGAGCCGCGCACTGCCAGCTCGCGCAGGCGCGCGGCGTCTTCGCCGGCGCGCAACGCAGATGCCGTGGGCAGGGCCGTGACCGCCACTGACCCGTTGAGCGCGTAGAACACGTTGTGCGCCCGCACCGGCCCCTCGTAGAGGCCGACGCCGGTCGCCGATCCGAACGCTCCCAGCACGATCCGATCCAGCCCGTAGATCACGAGGACCGACACTTCGATGGCCAGCAGCGGGCCGGCGGTCGGCAGGAACTCCCCTATCCCACGACGGGTCACCGCGCTCGGCCGCAGGCGCCAGGGCAGGCCGAGCCGGAGCCTGGCCACGCCGTTGATCGTGCCGCTGATCAGCGGAATGGCGCCGTTGCCGGCGATCAGCAGCCACAGGTCGGCGTCGGCCGCGATCAGCCCGAGCATCAGCGCAGCGAACACCCCCAGCGCGGCGATCTCGTTGGCGGCCGACCGCGTGAGCAGCAGGCTTGCGCGCAGGGCGTCGAGGTTGATCGTGGCCGCCAGCCCCGCCGCGGTCACCACTCCGAGCGCCAGGGCCCCGAGCTTGGCCTGGCGCTCGAGCTCGCCTTCGAGGAGGCCGATGGCGATCGCGAAGCCGGCTCCGGCGATCAGCAGGCCGGTGATCAGGCCGGTGAGCGCGTAGAGCACGGCGCAGGTGGAGAAGGTGCTCACACGCTCGGAATCGCTGCGGGCGGCCGCCATCGCGGCCACGGCGGCGTTGCCCACGCTGTTCTTGAGGATGAGCAGGTAGACGGCCAGGGTGGCGACCAGGCCGTAGGTGCCCAGCTCCGCCGGCGTGAGGCGCCGGGCCAGCGCCGTGACCACCACCAGCAGCACGACGAGCCCGCCGACCTGGGCGATCTGCTGCAGCAGCGACCCGCCGGCGACCTCGCGGGCGCCACCTGGTGAGGCGCGGGCTTCCACTCCGGGCGAGTCTCTCACGGCGGTCCGCCACCTCCGCATCTTTGGGAGCCCCAACGGGTTGAAA
>JACCUE010000133.1 GCA_013812005.1 Thermoleophilaceae bacterium | reverse complement strand
AGCGGTGGATCACCTCCAGCGAGGGCAGGCAGCCGCCGGGGAAGATCTGCGTGTTGATGAAGCTCTTGGAGGCCTTCTCGCCCTCGTAGGCGCGGTCGTCGATGGTGATCGCCTGCAGGAACATCAGGCCGTCGGGCTCGAGCAGCTCCGAGCAGCGCTCGAAGTAGGTGTCGAAGTACTGCCAGCCGACCGCCTCGATCATCTCGATGGAGACCAGCTTGGAGTAGGTGCCCTCGAGGTCGCGGTAGTCCTCGAGCAGGACCTCGACCCGGTCCTCGAGCCCCGCGGCCCGAACGCGGTCGAGGGCCATGTCGCGCTGCTCTTTCGAGATGGTGGTGGTGGTCACCCGGCAGCCGTAGCGGGACGCCGCGTGCACGGCCATCGCGCCCCAGCCCGTGCCGATCTCCAGCAGGTGGTCTTCCGGCCCCAGCTCGAGCCGCTTGCAGATCCGCTCCAGCTTGGCCAGCTGTGCGGCCTCGAGCGACATCTCCGCGGACTCGAACAGCGCGCAGGAATACATCATCGTGGGGTCGAGGAAGAGCGAGAAGAGCGTGTTCCCCAGGTCGTAGTGGGCGGCGATGTTCTCGCGGCTGCCCTCGGGGTCGTTGTGGGGCACCATGTCCGCCAGGTGCTGGCCCGTGCGCAGGACGTGCCGCCAAGCGTGGCGCGCGCGGTCGAGGGGCGCCATGTTGCGCGCGGCGATGCGCACCAGGGACACGAGGTCATCGGCCTCCCACGCCCCCTCCACGTAGGTCTCCGCCAGACCCGTGGACCCGCGCAGCACCTGCCGGTAGACGTGCGGCGAGCGCACCGTGACCTGCGCGTGGAGCTCGGCGTCGGGCGAGCCGAACGAGTAGCGCCGGCCGCGCTCGAAGATCTCGATCCGCTCGTCGCGGATGCCCGAGAGCAGGCGGAAGAGAAACCTGCGTGCAAGCGTGTTGGTCATCGGGTCGCCTCCGGGATATCCGTCTTGGGATGGGGGTGGTAGGGGGCGCCCTTGAGCTTGAGCCTGAGCGCGTTCCAGTAGATGAGGAAGACCACACGCAGCGACGTAGCGGGGAAACGCAGGAGCATCCGCGTCAGTCGCCCACGGGTGAGCTCGTGGCGGTCGAGCGACAGCGTGGCGTCGAACACGCCGTTGCCCTCGGGGTCACGCTCGTCGATGTGCACGAGCAGCTTGCCGTTGGGCTCGGTCACGCGCCACTCGTAGCGGTTGTCCATGCCGATGAAGGGCGACACGTGGAAGACCTTGTCCATCGTGTCCTTCATCACCGCGTGCTCGTCCGAGCGGCCGAGCACGTAGGAGTGCGTCTCGCCCCACGGCGTGTTGGTCACCTGCGCCACCACCGCCTCCACGCGCTCGCTGCCGGGAGTGAAGCAGTAGTAGAAGGAGACGGGGTTGAAGCTGTGCCCGAAGGTGCGCAGCGTGGTGAGCAGGCGCACGGCGCCGCGCGGGCGGGCTCCGGTGCGCTCCTCGACCAGGTCGCGCACGCACTCGTCGAGCGGTCGCTCGGGATCGCCCATGTAGTCCTCGCGCCGGAAGCGCACGGGCGCCCGGCCGGTGGCGGAGTAGAAGGGATGTGAGTCGAGCACCTCGGGCAGCTCGCCGAGGTCGAGCAGCACCATTGCGTGGCGGTAGGTGAACTCGTGCTCGACCGGGGTATGGCGGCGGTGGCGCACCCACCCGTCGTAGACCGCGGAGGCGGTCATGCCGCGGCCCTCCTCGCGAGTCGCTCGCTGGACCCCACCCGCTCGATCGCGTTCAGGGCGCTCACCACGCCGTCCTCGTGAAAGCCCCAGCGCCAGTAGGCGCCGCAGAAGTGGGTGCGCTCGACGCCAGAGATCTCGGCGTGGCGGCGCTGCACGCCGACGCCGCCCGGTGTGAACACCGGATGCGCGTAGGGGATCGTACGGATCACCTTGCCCGGGTCGATCTGGTCGCTCATGTTCAGCGACACGCAGAGGTTCGTGTCGGATTTCAGCGACTGCAGGTTGTTCATCCAGTAGGTGAGCTTGGTCCGCGCCGTTTCGGCCTCTGGCCGCAAGTGGTAGTTCCAGCTGGCCCACGCGGCGCGGCGGCGGGGGAGCAGCCGCTCGTCGGTGTGCAGCACGGCCTCGTTGGGCTGGTAGGCGACGGCGCCGAGCAGCTCACGCTCGAGCTCGGACGCGTCGGTGAGCATGGCGAGGGCCTGGTCGGAGTGGGCGGCGATCACCACCTCGTCGAAGCGCTCCGTCTCACAGCCGTCGGCGGCGATCTCTACGT
>JACCUE010000073.1 GCA_013812005.1 Thermoleophilaceae bacterium | reverse complement strand
CGTCACTGCCTTCGCGCGCCCGCCGCCTGCTGCCGCTGGTGCTCGCCACTACGGCCACCCAGGCATCGATCGTGGTGCTGGCGCCCCTGCTGGTGGAGATCGCGCGCGACCTCGGCGTGTCGCTGAGCGCCGTCGGTGTGGCCCGCTCGGTGCTCGCGGGCACGGCGGTGGCGGTGTCGCTCGCGATCGGTCCGCTGATCGACCGGATCGGCGTCCGGCCGCTGATCGTGCGGGGGGCGGGCATCGCTCTCGCCGGAGCCGCGGCCACGGCGGCGGCGCCGTCGCTCGGCTTCTTCTACGCCGCCCACGCGATCACGGGTGCCGGGGTGGCCTGCCTGCTGTCGGCCGGGTTTGCCGGCGTGGCCTCCTCCTTCGAGCCGGCCGACGCGCCATGGGCGATGGGCTACGTAGTCGGAGCACAGTCGCTGGCATGGATCGTGGGCAACCCGATCGTCGGGCTGCTGGCCGAGGCCGGCTCGTGGCGGCTGTCCTACCTGGTGCCGGCCGTGATCTGCCTGGCGGCGCTCGCCACCGGGCTGCTGGCGCCGCGCACCGACCGACCGGCGTACGCACCGGGCAACGCGCTCTCCATCCGAGAGGGCCTGGCCGCCGTGTTCCGCGACCCCGCTGCGCGGCGGTGGACGATCGCCGAGCTGGTGGCCTACTCGGCCTGGACCGCGGAGCTGACCTATGCCGGCGCCTTCTACATCGAGAGCTACGGCGTCGGCGAGGCCACCGTGGGCGTGCTGCTCGCGCTGGGCTCGGTGGTGTTCCTGATCAGCTCGCTCAGCACCTCGCGGCTCACGGGCCGGCTGCCGCGCAGGCCGCTGCTGGTCGCCACCGCCCTGGGGATGGGGTTGATGCTGATCCCGCTGCTCAACGTCGCGCCGGCCGTCTGGGTGACGCTGGCCTTCTTCTGCGTACTGGCGGTGCTGGCGGGTGTGCGCTCCACCGGCTCGAGCTCGCTGGGCCTGGAGCTGCTGCCCGCCAACCCCGGCAGCATGATGAGCGCGCGCACGGCCAGCGCCCAGCTCGGCTACGTGGTGGGAGCGGCCGGCGGCAGCGTGGTCCTGGCGGTAGCGGACTTCGGCGAGCTGGGCTTCGTGCTGTTCGCAGGCATGGCGTTCTCGGCGCTGCTGCTGGCGCGGGTGAGATCTCCGTCGCCGCGGCAGGCGAGTGCGGTGGCCGAGCCGCCGCCGGCGGGCGACTAACGGCGCCGGGCCGAAAGCACCAGGCGGGCGCGGCGCTCAAAGCGCGCCGTCGCCCCGTCCTCGTCGCTGGCGATGAACACCAGGCGCACCTGCCGCCCCCGGCGGTGGCGGCCCACCACGCGGCGCCCGTAGCGGCTGAGCCTCACACGCAGGCGGCGGGCGCCGCCGGCCATCGCCACATGGCGGCGGCCGATGACCCGCACGCGCTTTCGGCCCGGCTGTCCGACCCGGGTCACGACCCGGACGTTGCAGAAGCGCAGCCCGCCGCCGGAGGCCACGCAGCGGGCGCCGAAGGCTCCCCGGCGCCCGGGGCGGATCCGGCGTCGCGCCTCACCGCGGACCCGCAGTGGTGAGCAGTCCCGACTGGCCACCGTGCCGGGCCCGGGCTCGAGGTAGATCGGTGTGGAGACGGTCTCGATGGTCAAGCCGCGCTGCAGCTGCAGGCGGTAGCGGCCCGGCTCCGCGGCGTCGAAGGTGGTGGAGAACTCGTTCCCGGAGACCGGCACCGTGCGGAGCACCTCTCGGTTGCGGAGGACGGTGAGCGAGCGGCCGTCGCCACCGGTCACGCGCGCTGTGAAGCCGGCGGACGAGGCACGCACGGTGTCGCCCATGATCGCGGGCGAGCCGGTGAACCCCGGCGGGAGAGCCTCGAAGCGGATGTCGGGTCCCGCGTTGCCGGTCACCTTCACGTAGGTGTGGCCCGCCTCGACGCCACATTCGATTCCGGGCGCCGACAGCTCCTCGGCCCGCACCACCGTGGTGGCCTCCCCGATCGGCGCCTGGGTCACCGGATTGGGCGAGCGGCCGGCGTTGTGGGAGTCGCTGACGCCCACGGCGGCCACCTTGTGACCGGCGTCGAGGGCGCGCTCGAAGAAGTCGATCGCGGTCACGGTGAAGGGGTTGGGACCCAGAGTGCCCGCCTCGGTGCGGGCCCCTGAGGGGCCGGTGGCGATCTCGATCGCGTCCGTGCGCTCGTAGCCGGTCTCCGCCGGCGTGTAGTCCCACGGACAGCCGCGGCAGAAGAGCTCGAAGCCGGGCACCGCCGACGGGAAGATCGTGGGGTGGTTGATCTGGGTGAACCCGCCCGCGCGCTTGATCTCACCGAAGGTCTGCGCCGGTGTCCGCCTCCCACGCACCAGGCGTAACGGCTCCACGCCGCGGCGCTCGAAGACCTGGCCCTCGCGATAGTCCACCACCCGGGCGGTGTTGTGGTTGTTGAGGTGCCCGCGGTAGGTGATCACCTCGGCGCTGCGGATCGCAAGCTTGCCGGGGTACCGGGGCTGATAGCGCCCGATCTCTCCCCAGCTGCTTCCCGAGACGTAGTCGGAGAGGGTCACGAAGTCGAGGCCTGCCCCGCCCTCGGCAAGAGGCCTGTACGCGTAGTCGAAGGCCTCGGTGATGGTGGCGTCGCCGTAGGCCGAATGCTCGGCGTGCACGTGCATGTCGCCCGCGTACCAGCCGCCGGCGCGGTTGGCCGGAGTCGTGTCGTACTTGGCGGGCTCATACGGCTCGTCGGCAAAGGTGGGGTCGTCGGCCAGGTCGATCTCCACCCGCCACGCAACCTTCTCGTCGAGGTCGCCGAGGCTGCGGGGCACGACGGCGGCCACTCCCAGCTCGACCGCCCACTCCCCCGGCTCGATCGGCCCCGGAAGGAAGGCGCGGGTGGTCTTGCCCGGAGGATCGATCCGCGGCCTGGCCAGGTACTCCTCCTCGGTCGAGAAGCCCTCGGCGGACACCGTCACGTCCGGGTGCGAAGAGCCGCCCCAGCCCCGGAACTCGGGCACTCCCCAGGTGCGCGAGCGGTCTCGGCGCGGGCCATAGAGGCCGAGGTCGAGCGTGTGGCGGGCGGAGAAGGCCGGCGTGGCCACCGGCACGTCGGGCTGATCGAAGCAGTACTTGACCCGCACCGCGGTGGTGCCCCGGGACACGTCGAAGGGAAGCATCACGTAGCTGCCCTGCAGCTCGGTGCCGAACTCGCCGGTGATCACCTGGTCGGGCGCGATGGCCGGCCCCGGGCAGCTCTCGGGAGCGGAGGCGGCGCGAGGGCCCAGCGAAGCATCGGCACGATGCCCTGAGGTGTCGTGCCCCGCGGCCGGCCCGACGTTCACCAGCACGCAGGCAGTGGCAGCGAGGACCGCTGTGTAAGAGCGTCTGCCGGTCACCCGGCCGAGTCTAGGGTCCGCCGGCCGCGCCGGTCGAACATCCGGTGAAACCCGGCCGCGACCAAGCCGTCCCCTTTTTACCGTCTCGTAGAGACATTCGATGGGGAGAGCTGCGAGAAGCCCTACCCGGCGGGTGCGTCGCCCGCCAGCACCCAGCCGCCGGCGTCGCCGCGGGTGAGCTTGGCGTCGCAGTTGGCGCAGACGGTCTGCTCGGCATCGGTGGGCGCCACCGGCTCCTTGCAGACCGGGCACTCTTCCTCCTCGACCATGGCTCGGACCCTACCGGGCAGCGGCCCCGGCGCCTCCGGCCAGGTTGTCGGAGTGGACCCGGCGCTGATGAGCGTCGTCGCGGCCGTCGGGCAGCCGCGGCCGCTCCTCGCCGCGCTCGAGCGCGGCGAGGTACTCCGTGTCCTCGTCGAGCAGGCGCACCGCCTGGTCGCGCGAGCTCGGGGGCCCGTGGCCGGTGACCACCGTCTCGGAGCGCTCCACCAGCGGCGCCAGGCGGGCGAGGGTGGCTCGATACTCGGTGACGGTGCCTCCGGGTCCGAGCATCGGAATCTCCACCGAGGACAGGTAGTCGCCCGTGATCAGCACGCCGAGCCACGGCGCGAACACGGCCATGCCCTCATCCGTATGGCCTTCTGCCCGGTGAAGCTCCAGCTCCTCGCCGCCCAGCTCGAGCTTGCCCGGCACCGGCAGCGTCTGGGTGCCTCCCAGGGCGAGCGGCCGCGGGCGGGTCACGTAGTGCTCGTTGTCGCGGTTGCGCAGATCGCGCTGGGCCTCGCCGGGCTTGTTCTGCAGGCGCAGCATCGTGCTCTCGGCCACCCCGAGTGACAGCTCGGGGAATGCCAGGCGCCCGAGCACGTGATCGAAGTCTCCATGCGTGGCGAGCAGGGCCTTCACCTCGAACCCCGCCTGTGCGAGCACCGTGGGCAGCACCTCCAGCTCGTCCGGGAAGTACGGCGAGTCGATCAGCATCGCCTCGTCGCCGGCGCGCAGGGCCGTGGCGGTCGTCTGCCACAGCAGGCTGGTCACGACGATCGCGTCGCCGGTGACCGAGACAGCACGCACCGCGGCCGAGCCGGCTACGCCGCGTTGAGCAGCTTGCCGGCCTCGCGGAAGGTCTTGACCTCGGCGGTCGGCTTCTTCTGGCCGGGCTCCAGCTCCTGCCCGTGGCGGTTTACCCAGATCACCGCGACCTTCTGCTTGAGGCACTCGGCCACGTCGGTCTCATAGCTGCTGGCGACGTGCACCCAGTTCTTCTTGCGCTTCTCGATCCGGCGGGCGCACTCCTTGAAGTGGGCGGGGTCGGGCTTGTAGCTGCGCACCTGCTGAGCGGTGACCACCAGGTCGAGATCCCCGCGCAGGTGGCGCCGCGTGGCGCCGAGCAGCTTGTCGTCGATGTTGGAGAGGATCCCCATCTCGTACTTCTTGCCGAAGCGCTCGAGCTGGGCGTTGCTCTCCCGGAAGGGCATCCACCGGGGCACGCTGTTGGGCAGGAACTGCGAGCGCGAGGACTCGAGCTGCCAGCCCAGCTCGGCGGCCACGCGGACGGCCGTGCGACGCAGGACCTCTGCGTACAGCTCGTAGCTGCCGCTCTGGATCTCGTGCTGGATCTCGATGAAACGGGGGATCAGCACGTCGCGGTCGATGGTGAAGCCATCCCGGTCGGCCTCGCTCTGGAAGGCCTGGTAGACGCC
>JACCUE010000051.1 GCA_013812005.1 Thermoleophilaceae bacterium | reverse complement strand
CGCCCGCGTCGTTCCAGCCGCCGAAGGCCGCCACCAGCACCGGCCGGCGCAGCGACGGTCGCTCGCTCCAGATCACGTCGGACATCAGGGTTCACCGTATAGCAGCGTCCGGAGCGGTCGGTCCGACCGATCTTCCACCATGAAGACCATGACCGCGGCCATGACCACAGACAGGACCACCGTGGCCGAGCTGCGCGCGGGCGGTGAGGTCGACGGGCCCTTCGCCTGCTCTCGCAAGGACCGCCTCACGGCGCGCAGCGGCGCTTCCTACCTCGCGCTCGAACTGCGCGACAGGACCGGCGCCATACCCGCCCGGATCTTCCGCGACGCCGACTTCATGGCCGGAAAGTTCGACCGCGGGGACCTGGTTCGCGTGGCCGGCAGCGTGGAGCGGTTCCGAGACGAGCTGCAGATCGAGGTGCGCTCCATAGCGCGCGTCGAAGCCGAGGGTCTCGACCCGGGCGACTTCCTACCGGTGGCCTACCGCGACATGGAGGAGCTCGACGGCTTCCTCGAACACCTGTCCCGGGAGGTATACGACGCCGACCACCGGCGCCTGCTCGAAGCGGTGCTCTCCGACCCCGAGCTCCGCGAGGAGCTGCGCCGGGCTCCGTGTACCCGCGGCGGCCACCACGCCTACCTGGGCGGTCTGATCGAGCACACCGTGGCCGTGGCCACCCTGGCCCTCGAGACCTGCGCCCTGCATCCGCGACTGGACTCCGACCTGCTCGTGACCGCGGCGATCCTCCACGACATCGGCAAGATCGGGGAGTTCGACCTCGGGGCCGAGATCACGCTCAGCAGCGAGGGGGCGCTACTGGGGCACCTTACGCTCGGACAGCAGATGATCTCCGAGCGGGCAACGGCCCTGGGGTCCTTCCCGCCCCACAAGCTGCTGGCCCTGCTGCACTGCGTACTCGGCCATCACGGTCCGGACGGCCTGCCCGGGAAGCGCTTCCGCTCACCCGAGGCGTTGGCGCTCTACCGGTGCAACGCGCTGGACGCAGCGGTCAAGGGCGCACTGGAGCACGGCCTGTCGTAGAGGGCTCTGGGCCCTATAACGGTCCGCCGGCCGGACCGGCCGGTAGAGTTCGTGGCGCGATGGTCCCGCCCCCCGCCGCGCTGGAGGCGCTCGTCCAGCGCTACGACAGCACCGTCTTCGAACCCGCGCGAGCAAGGGCCTGCGTACGCCTACAGGGCTGCGGTCCGCAGTCCTGGGATGTTGCCTTCGACGGCGACGGTGCCCGCCTCGGACCCTCGGACTCCGACCGACGAGCGGACGCCGTGCTCACCGCGGACGACGAGACGTGGAGGGCCTTGGCCGACGACCTGACCGGCGGCCTGGCCGCCTTCCGGAGCGGTCGGCTGACCGTGCGCCGCGACCTGCATCTTGGCGTCGGCTTCCTGGCCTCCACCGCGGCGGAGCAGGGCCCCGGGCGCCTACGCTTTCGCCAGGTGCAGACCCCCGGTGCGGAGATCTCCGTAATGGAGGCGGGAGAGGGTCCGCCGGTGCTGGCGCTGCACGGACTGGGCGCCACGAAGGCATCCTTCCTTCCGACCTTGGCCGCGCTGGCCGGCTCGCACCGCACGATCGCTATCGATCTCCCCGGCTTCGGCGACTCCGACAAACCGCTGCGCGCCGCCTACGACCCCGCCTTCTTCGCCCGCAGCGGCGTCGCCCTGCTCGACGCGCTCGGCATCGACCGTGCCGACGTGGTCGGCAACAGCATGGGTGGACGGGCCGCGCTGGAGATGGGCCTCTCGGCTCCCGACCGCGTGGGGCGGCTGGTGCTGCTGACTCCGTCGCTGGCCTGGCTGCGGTCACGCCCCTGGGCTGCTCCGCTTCGCCTCGTGGCTCCCCAACTCGGTCTGATCCAGCCGGCGCCCCGCGCGATCGTGGAGGGCCTGGTGCGCCGCCTCGTTCCGGCGCGTGGCTCGGAGTGGACCGCGGCCGGCGTCGACGAGTTCCTGCGCTCGTATCTCTCCCCCAGTGGCCGGGCCGCCTTCTACGCGGCCGCCAGGAACATCTACCTCGAGGCCCCGCGGGGAGAGAACGGCTTCTGGACCCGCTTGGGGGGACTCGAGGCGGAGAGCCTCTTCGTGTGGGGAAGCCGCGACGAGATCGTGCCTGTCGGCTTCGCCCGCCACGTGCACGACGTTCTGCCGCAGGCGCGTCATCTCGTGCTCGACTGCGGGCACGTGCCTCAGCTGGAGCTGCCGGAGGAGACCCACAGGGCCACGCTCTCGTTTCTGGGGGGCCGCCGCGTGGGGCGCTCCGCGGTGCCGATGGCCGCCTGAACCCCGCGGGTAGTGTCCTCGCCGTGCACGACGAGGAGTTCACCCAGACCTGGCTGGCGGAGATGGCGGGCCAGGTACCGGGACTGGAGCTGTTCGACGCCCACACCCACATCGGCCAGAACGACCCCGACGGCTTCGCGTGCACCCCCGGCGAGCTGACCGGCCTGCTCGAGGTCGCGGGCGCCCGCGCCGCGGTGTTCGCAATGCACGAGCCGGACGGGTACCCCCGCGCCAACGACGCCGCCGTCGAGGCGGCCGCCGACTCGGACGGGCGGCTCGTCGCGTTCTGCCGGCTCGACCCCCGAGCCGGCCCCCTGGCCGAGGCGGAGCGCTCACTGGCGACCGGCGCGGTCGGCATCAAGCTCCACCCCCGCGCGGAGGACTTCCCCCTCGACACGCCCGAGCTGGAGGGCGTCTTCGCCCTGGCCTCGGAGCGCGGGCTGGCCGTGCTGGTGCACGCCGGGCGCGGGATCCCGGCGCTGGGCCGTCACGCGGTGGCCATCTGCGAGCGCCATCCGGGCGTGCGGCTGATCCTGGCCCATGCCGGGATCAGCGACCTGGCCTGGATCTGGCGGGCGGTGGACGACCATCCCAACCTCTTCTTCGACACCTCCTGGTGGTCGCCAAGCGACCTGCTGGCGCTGTATACGCTGGTGGCGCCCCGGCACATCGTCTTCGCCAGCGACGCGCCGTATGCCACCCCTTCGTTTGCAGCCGCCATGAACCTGCGCTACGCGATGCAGGCGGGGCTCGACGCCGATGGGCTGCGGTCGGTGTTCGGCGGCCAGATGGCCCGGATCGTCGCCGGCGAGCCGCCGCTGGACGCCGGACCCGCTCCGGGGCCCGCGCGGCTCGACCGCGACCCGTTGCTCGATCGCGTCTACACGTTCCTGGCCGCCTCGATCGGGCAGATGTTCCAAGGTGTCGACCCGGCGGAGACGCTGGCGCTGGCCGCCCTCGCCTGCGAGGTGGGAGACGACGCGCCGCAGGCCGAGACCTGCGCGACCGTGCTACGGCTGCTCGAGCTGCGCCGGCAGCTGGTCGAGTCTCGGGGCCACGACGGCGGCCCGCCCCGCTTCGCGCCCGGCGTGTGGACGATCGTGGCCGCGGCCGGCGTCGCGCGCACACCGGGGGTGCCTGTCCCGCCCGTCGGCCGGCCGGCCACGGGTGTAGGAGCGCGAGAGGCCTAGCTTCTCAGTCGAACTGGAAGTGGCGGACCGGCAGGTCGAACCGCTTCTTGGCGTCGTCCACCACTCCATCCTCGAGCCAGTTTCGCTTGCCGCCGTGGTGTGTGCAGAGCACGATTTCGTCGGCATCGAAGGTGACCAGCGCGTCCTCGATGGCCTGGAGCGGATCGGACTCGCCGGTGTCGGCCGCGGCGTCTATGCCCGCTTCGCCCAGGCGCTCGGCCGTTTCCTGCGCCACCCCCTCGGCGCGTCGGATGGCGGGGTCGGGATCGGAGGCGAAGAAGCGCACCCGGCTGTTCAGCGCGGGGGCCACCACCAGCACCTCGGCGTCCTCCGCCGCCCCCTCGCTGATCGCGCTCTTGAGCACGTCGCCGGAGGCGGCCTCGGAGACCAGCATCAGGATCCTCACAAGGCCTTCCTCAGGGCGGCGATCTCCGGGCGGCTGTTCACGTCGGCGGGCATGGCTAGACCTGACCCGCGCTGTCCACCATCTCGAGGCGCTCGTCCAGCTTGGTGATGGTGAATACGCGCTGAATGGTCGCAGGGCCCCTCACCACGGCCAGGCGGCGGTCCGACCGGCGGGCGCGCTGGTCGGCGCCGACGATCAGCCTGAGCCCGGTCGAGTCGAGGAAGGTGAGCGCGGAGAGATCAAGCACCACGAGCTTCGTGCCGGTCTTCTCGATGCGGTGCAGCTCGCGTTCCACCTTCTCCGCCGTCGAGAGGTCCAGCTCCCCTCGGAGGGCAACGCACGCACGGTCGGCCTGCTCCCGTGTCTCGAACTCGAGAATGGTCACGGAGCCGAGGCTACCCCTTCGCCGCCTGAGGCGGCGCAGCGGAGGCGGTCGCGCGCCGCACCAGACGGTAGGCGAAGTACGTCTGGACGGCGGCGAACGAGAGCTCCAATACCCGTTCGCTGAGCGCGTTGGCGAGAACGGTGCCCACCAGCACGCCGAGTGGCGAGAGCGCGCCGATCACCACCGCGTCGCGCAGGCGCAGGTTGCCGTAGCCGTTCTGGCGCCAGGCGCCCACAGCCGCCACGCCGACGATCGCGAGCAGGGAGGTGGCCTGGGCCCCGAGTTGCGATTCGCCCAGGAAGATCACCAGCCCGGGCACCATCAGCACGCCGCCGCCGACCCCGACGAGACCGCCGGCCATGCCGGCGGCGAACCCGATCGCGAGCGCCCCCACGAGGTCGGACAGCTCCATCAGAAGACCAGTACCAGCGCCGACGCCACGAGCAGCACGGCAAAGGCCCCGGCCACCGCCCGCTCGGGGATTCGCTGCTGGAGCGCGGTGCCTGCGAGCACGCCGCCCACCGCGGGTAGGCCGATCAGCAGCGCATTCACCGGGTCGACGTTGCCGTAGAGCCCGTGAGCAGCGGCGGCGAGGCCCGCGATGATCCCGATGGCGGCCAGGGAGGTGCCGGTGGCCTCCCGCTCCCCGTAGCCGAACCAGAGGATCAGCAGGGGCACGATGATGGTGCCGCCTCCCACGCCGAACAGGCCGCTGAAGGCGCCCGCCGCGGTCGCGACAGCGGCGAGCCGAGCGAGCCTCGATGACATCGCGAGGCATACTACGGATGGTGTCCGCTCCCTCGGCCAACGCGCTCGCCGAAAGCCTCCGTCCGCTCACGCAGGATCCGTCGCGGGCGGCGATCTTCTGCGACATCGACGGCACCCTCTCCCCGATCGTCAGCCGGCCGGAGGACTCCCAGGTGCGCAAGGAGGTCTCGGTGCTCCTGGGGCGGCTCGGGCGCCGCTACGCGAGGGTGGCGTGCGTGTCCGGGCGATCCGTGGCCGAGGCGCGCCGGCTGGTGGGCGTCGGCGCGATCGCCTACGTGGGCTCCCATGGTGCCGAGGTTCTGCGCGCCGGCGCCAAGCATCCAGAGCTGGTCGACGCCTTCGCCGGCTGGGAGGGCCGCGTACGCGACTTCGTGAGCGGACGCGAGAACAAGCGCGACTTCAAGCTGCTGCGCATCCGCCTGGAGGACAAAGGGCCGATCAAGGCCTTCCATTGGCGCGGCTCGCCGGATGAAGCCGCTGCCGAGGACATCCTTCGGGGCGTGGCCCGGGAGGCCGAAGCGGCAGGGCTGGACATCCACTGGGGACGCAAGGTGCTCGAGGTGCGCCCCCCCGTGCACGTGGACAAGGGCCAGGGCATACGCACGCTCGTGGAGAGCTCGCCGGTGCGAGCCGCCCTGTACGGCGGCGATGACGTGACGGACCTGGACGCCTTCGACGCCCTCGACGAGCTCACAGCCGAGGGCGTGCTGGACGCCGCTGTCCGCGTGGGGGTGCGCTCGCCCGAGGGACCCGAGGCGATCGTCAGGCGGGCCGACGTGGTGGTGGAGGGCGTGCCCGGCTTCACCGACGTTCTCATCGCCCTCGCCGAATCGGATTAGGCGCGGTGCGGTTCGCCGACTTTCTCCGGACCGCAGTCCTGCTCTTCGGCGCAGCGAGCACCGCGCTGGCGGCGGTGGCCCTCGCCGGCGCAACGGGCGACGACGACACCGTCGCGCTGATCGTAGCCGTGTCCTGGTGGGCGCTCGCCGTGGCCGCAGGGCTGTGGCTGGGACGCCGGCTCGCCCCCACATCGGGGATCGGGCGGCTGCTGGCAGGCGCGCGGGCCACCAACCAGCTGCCCGACATCGAGCCGGGGGCCATCATCTTCAACCGCCTGTGGCCACTCGGCGTGTTCACCCTGGCCTCGGGTGCGGTGGCCTTCCTGATCCCTCAGGTGCCGGCGATCGCCGCCGGCTACGCGATCGCGGTGGCGCTCACGTGGCGGCGCCAGTCGGCTGCCGTTCAGGCGATCGAGGACCGCGACGGGGTGCGCTTCTACTTCGACAAGAGCTCGCCGTTCGGGGCCCCGAAGCTGCTGCGCACCCCGGGCATGCGCAAGGTCGAGCCGGTGCCCGTCGGGGTCGAGACCGCTCCCTAGCCGCGGGGACGTAGCGCCCGCAGCTCGTCCCAGGACCTGGTGTTGGCCACGTCGGCAGCGCTCAGCCAGGCGCGGCGGGCGGTGGCCACGCCGTAACCCATGTTGCCGAGCGTCTCGGTCCCGTGGGCATCGGAGTCGATCAGGATCCTGACCCCGGCACGCGCGGCCACCCGCGCGTGCACGTCGTCGAGATCGCGGCGGTTGGGGTTCGCGTTGATCTCGAGGAACGTGTGAGTGCGCGCCGCCGCCTCGATCACCCTCCCGAGGTCCACGGCGTAGGGCTCACGCCGGCCGATCAGGCGGCCGGTGGGATGCCCGATCACGTCGACCAGCGGATGCTCGATCGCCGCCACCATCCGGTCGGTCATCTCCTCCTCCGTAATCCCGAAGGACGTGTGCACGCTGGCCACGACCCAGTCGAGCTCGCCCAGAAGGTCGTCCTCGTAGTCCACCGACCCGTCCGGCAGCACATTGGTCTCCGTCCCGGCCAGCACGCGGAAGCCCTCCATCCCGGCGTCCACCTCCCTGATCCGCTCGATCTGACGCATGAGCTCGTCGGGGGTCACGTGGTTGCCAAAGCCATGCGTGGCCGAGTGGTCGGTGATTGCCAGGTACTCGTAGCCACGCTCCTGAGCGGCCCGGGCCATCTGCTCGATCGAGTTGCGGCCGTCGGAGGCCGTGGTGTGGGAGTGCAGGTCGCCCCGGATGTCGGCCAACCTCAGCAGCTCGGGAAGCTCGCCCTTGCGCGCCGCCTCCAGCTCCCCGCGGTTCTCGCGCAGCTCGGGCTCGACGTAGGCCATGCCGAGCAGCTCATAGACCTCCTCCTCGGTGGCGCAGCGATGGACGTCGCCGGTCGCATCGTCGGTCACCGCGTACTCGCTCACGTGCAGCCCCCGCTTGACCGCCTTCGTGCGCAGGGCTTCGTTGTGGCTTGCCGAGCCCGTGAAGTGCTGCAGCAGGTTGCCGAAGCTCTCCTCACCAACGATCCTCAAGTCCACCACCAGCCCCTGGTGGGTGAGCGCCCTGGCCCCGGCCTCGCCGGACGTCGTGACCTCGTCGATGCCCGGCAGGCGCGTGAACGCCTCGACAAGGGCCGCGGGGTCCGCGGCCGCGGCCACGATGTCGAGGTCCTTGCAGGTCTCGCCCCAGCGCCGCGCGCTGCCCGCCAGCTCCACCCGCAAAGAGGCCTCGTGTGCTCGCAGCCCCTCGACCAGGTCCTCTCCGAGGGTGAGTGCGGAGGAGAGCAGCGTGCGGGTCCGCGGCAGGCCGTCGGCGCCGCCCGCCAGGGCGGCAAGCACCTTCTCCTCGGCCTTGGCGCCGAAGCCCGGCACCGTGCGCAGCCGCTGATCCTCGACGGCCTGGCGCAGATCCTCGAGGGACTCGATCCCCAGCTGCGCGTGCAGCAGGCGTGTGCGCTTGGGACCCAGGCCGGGGATGTTCGTGATCTGCACCAGCCCTGCCGGGATCCTGGCCTTGAGCTTGTCGGCAGCGGGTATCGAGCCGCTCTCCACCAGGGCCGTGATCTTCTCCGCGATCGTCTTCCCGATCCCGCTCAGCTCCTGCGCTGCGCCCTTTGCGGCCATGTCCGCGACCGAGACACCGGACTCGCGGATCGACTTGGCCGCGGTGCGGTAGGCCACCACCCGGTAGACAACTGCGCCGTCCAGCTCGTAGAGGGTCGCGAGCTCCTCGAAGGCGGCGGCGATCTCGGAGTTCTTGAGTGTCCGGGCCACAGGAGCAGGGGAGGAGCGCAGCCGGAACGTCAGGGGAGGAGCGCAGGCCGATCGCCGATCGGCCGAGCACCGCACCCGAGGCTCTCCGGTGAGCACCGCACCTTTCCCTAGGGTACGCGCCCATGTCCGGAGCCTGGCTCGTGCTGCCCACCTACAACGAAGCCGAGAACATCGAAGCCATCGTGCGCGCTGCCATGCCAAACCTCGCGGCGACGGGCATGGACCACCGCGTGCTCGTGGTGGACGACGGCTCCCCCGACGGGACCGGCGAGATCGCGGACCGCCTCGCGACGGAGGTGGCCGAGGTCGAGGTGCTGCACCGCAGCGCCAAGGAGGGCATCGGCCCCGCCTACCTCGCCGGCTTCGACCGCGCGCTGCGCGGCGGCGCCGATCTCGTCCTGGAGATGGACTCCGACTTCTCACACGATCCCGCCGACCTGCCGCGGCTGGTGGCGGCAGCCGCGGGGGCCGACCTGGTCCTCGGCTCGCGCTACGTGCCCGGCGGCGGAGTGGCCGACTGGGGTCTCGGCCGGCGCGCGATCAGCCGCGGCGGCTCGCTCTACGCCAAGCTCCTTCTCGGCGTGCACGTCAATGACCTGACAGGCGGCTTCAAGTGCTTCCGGCGCGCGGTGCTGGAGCGCCTCGACCTGACCTCGGTCGGCACGGACGGCTACGGCTTCCAGATCGAGATGACCTACCGCGCGATCCAGGCGGGATATCGAGTGACCGAGGTGCCTATCCTCTTTCGCGAGCGCCGTGTGGGAGCGTCCAAGATGTCGGCCCGCATCGCCCTCGAAGCCTTCTGGAAGGTGCCCGCGCTGCGCATTCGCACCGCTACACGCAGGGGATGAGGCCGACGCTATACTTTCTGAAGTATCACCCAGCGAATCTCTACGAAGGAGAGTCCACGTGGCCGCAGTCAATGAAGTCTCCGACACCAACTTTCAGGCCGAGGTGATCGAGTCCACCGAGCCCGTCCTGGTGGACTTCTGGGCGCCGTGGTGTGGTCCGTGCCGTGTCGTCGGCCCCCACCTCGAGGAGCTGGCGGGCGAGCGCGACGACGTCAAGGTCGTGAAGATCAACGTGGACGACAATCCGCAGACGGCGGCAAGCTACAACGTGATGTCGATTCCCACCTTGCTCCTGTTCAAGAACGGCGAGGTGGCGCACCAGATCGTGGGAGCGCTGCCGAAGAACAGGCTGATCCAGGAGATCGAGCCGGTGCTGGTGGCTTAGTGGTCTCCGCCAAAAGTACCGTCGTTGCGGCGGAGACCACTTAGGGCTGCCGTGCCCTTCGTCACCATCGAGTGGTTCGAGGGCCGCTCAGACGCCCAGAAGGCAGAGGTCGCAAGAGGGGTCACAGACGTGCTGGCCGAGGTGGGAAAGATGCCGGCGGACCAGGTGTGGATCCGCTTCGTGGACGTGCCCAAGGCCGATTGGGCGATTGGCGGCGAGATCCAGGGTCCGCCTGACTGAGCCGCACCGCGCGTGGCCCTCGTCGGGGTGCGGTAGCCCTCTTTGCCGCCAATCGTGGAGCCTTTGCCCTCCCTACGGAGCAAAAGCTCCCCGATCCGATCCGTCTCAGCCTGACGCTGGGTGGCCCCGCCGGCTCAAGCGCGGCGCACGCCGATGAGCAACTCGCGGCCCTCGATCTCGGCGCGTGCACCGTCCGTGGCCCCCGACAGGTCGAGCGAGATGGCCAGTGTCTCGCCCAACACGTAGTCCTCGTGTTTGCGCACGGCGGCCAGGATCTCGGCGTCGCCGCCGAGTGAAAGCGCGATCCGGTCGGCCACGTCGAGGCCCGCCTGCTTGCGCACGTTCTGCACCGTATGCACCACCTCACGCGCCAGTCCCTCGTGGCGGAGCGCGTCATCGATCGTCACGTCGAGGGCCACCGCGTGTGAGCCCGAGCGCTCGACCTCATAGCCTTCCAGCGGTCGTAGCACCATCTGCACGTCTTCGGCGCCGAGCGCGTGCTCGTGGCCCCCTATCGCCACGTGCACCTCACCGCCCCCGCGCAGGGTCCGAGCCGCGTGGGCGGCGTCGAGCCCGCCAACCGCGGCGGCAACCAGGGGCATCTGCTTGCCGAACCGGGGGCCCAGGGAGCGGTAGTTGGGCTTGAGCTCGAAGCGGCCGAGCTCGTCGGCCTCTGACACGTAGCGCACGCTCTTCACGTTCAGCTCCTCCAGCAGCAGCTCTTCGAAGCGGCCGATGGCCGCTCGCTCGCGGCCGCCCGCCACGACGATGGCCTCGCGCAGCGGCTGGCGCACCTTGAGCTTGACGTGGGCCCGGGCCGCGAGGCCGAGGCCGACCGCTTCGCGCACCAGGCCCATCTGCCACTCCAGCTCGACGTCGCGCAGAGCGGAATCGGGCTCGGGGTAGTCGCATAGATGCACGGAGGGCTCGGCACCATCGAGGTTCCCGTAGATGGCGTCGGTGACGAAGGGGGTGAGCGGGGCGGCCAGCTTGGCCACCCCGAGCAGGCACTCCCCCAGAGTCGCAAAGGCCGCCGGGTCGCCGTCCCAGAAACGCCGGCGCGAGCGGCGCACATACCAGTTGGACAGGTCCTCGACGAGCGCGGCGATGGCGCGGCCCGCGGTGGTCGTGTCGTAGTCGTCGAGGCGCTCGATCGCGATCTCATTCGTTTCCTGTAGGCGCGAGAGCGCCCAGCGGTCGATGTCTGTCAGATCTACCTCTTCCAGCGCCGCGGGCGCGACGTCGTTCACGTTGGCGTAGAGCACCATGAAGCCATACGTGTTCCACAGGGTCTTGATGAACTGACGCACCGACTCGCCCACGGTCTCGAGCGAGAAGCGGTAGCCGTCCCACGGCTGCTTGGAGGTGAAGTAGTACCAGCGCAGGGCGTCTGCGCCGTGGGTATCGAGCACATCCCAGGGCACCACCACGTTGCCCTTGGTCTTGGACATCTTCTGGCCCTCGGCGTCGAGGATCAGGCCGAGGCAGAGGACAGTCTGAAACGACGCGCGTCCGTACAGCAGGGTGGACACCGCAAGCAGCGAGTAGAACCACCCGCGGGTCTGGTCGAGCGCCTCGCAGATGTAGTCGGCGGGGAATCGCTGCTCGAACTTGTCACCGTTCTCGAACGGGGCGTGCCACTGGGCGAACGGCATGCATCCCGAGTCCCACCAGACGTCGATCAGGTCGGGCACCCGGCGCATCGTCTTGCCGTTGCGCTCGAAGGTCACGTTGTCCACGAAGGGCCGGTGGAGGTCTTCGGGCAGGTCGGCGCCCAGCTCGGCCAGCTCCGCGCGCGAGCCCACGCAGACCACCTCGTCGCCGTCGTCGGAGCGCCAGATCGGCAGCGGCGTGCCCCAGTAGCGCTCGCGGGACAGAGCCCAGTCCACGTTGTTCTCCAGCCAGTTGCCGAAGCGGCCGTGCTTGATGTGCCCCGGGTGCCAGTCGACCGTCTCGTTGGCGGCCAGCAACTGCTCCTTGCGCTCGGTGGTGCGTACGTACCAGCTCGACTTGGCGTAGTAGATGAGGGGCGTCTCGCAGCGCCAGCAGTGGGGGTAGGAGTGCTCGTAGTCCTCGGCGCGAAACAGCCGGCCGGAGTCGCGCAGCGCCTCGAGGATGTCCGGGTCGGCCTCCTTCACGCCGCGGCCGGCGAAGGGGCCCACGCGCTCGTCGAAGGTGCCGTCTCCCAGCACGGGGTTCTGCACCGTGAGCCCGTAGGCCTCGCCGAGGCGGAAGTCATCCTCGCCGAAGGCGACGGCGGTGTGCACCACGCCCGTGCCGTCGTCCGTTGTCACGAAGTCGGCGAGCAGCACCATGTGGCCGTGCTCGCCGTAGTCGGCGATGTAGGGGAAGGGGGGCTCATAGGCGGTGCCCTCCAGGTCGGCTCCCTTCACCGGGTCGGCCGTCTCGGTGCCCTCGCCGAGCACACGCTCCACCAGCGCCTCCGCCAGGATCAGCGTCTCCTCCCCGACCCGCGCGCGCACGTAGGTCACGTCGGGGTGCACGGCCAGCGCGGCGTTGGAGATCAGCGTCCACGGCGTGGTGGTCCAGCCCAGGAAGGAGACGCCCTCCTCTCCGTGGACACCGAAGCGCACATAAGCCGAGGGGTCGACCACGTCCTTGTAGCCCAGTGCCACCTCATGGCTGGAGAGGGCCGTGCCACAGCGCGGGCAGTAGGGCACCACCTTGTGGCCTTCGTAGAGCAGTCCCTGGTCGAACACCTGCTTGAGCGACCACCAGACCGATTCGATGTAGGAGTCGTCGAGCGTGTAGTAGGCGTCGTCGGTGTCGAGCCAGAACCCGATCCGCTCGGTCAGCTCGTTCCACTCGTCGATGTAGCGCAGCACCGACTCCCGGCACTGGGCGTTGAACTCGGCCACGCCGTATCGCTCGATGTCCTCCTTCGACTGAAAGCCGAGCTTCTTCTCGATCTCCAGCTCCACCGGCAGGCCGTGGCAGTCCCAGCCACCCTTGCGGTGCACCAGCCGACCGCGCATCGTGCGGTAGCGCGGGAACACGTCCTTGAACACCCGGCTGAGCACGTGGTGGGACCCGGGCCGGCCGTTGGCGGTCGGGGGGCCCTCGTAGAACACGAACGGCTCGGCTCCCTCGCGGCGGCGAACGGACTCGTGGAACACGTCGCGCTCGCGCCAGCGCTCGAGGATCTCCAGCTCGAGGGCCGGGAAGGCCTGGCTGCGGTCTACGGGCTCGTACGGGGGCACGCGCTTCATCCTACGAGCGGGCGCCGGCGGCCCCTCAAGCCGGGCGACCGGGGCAGTCTGGCGTCTCGGGGTCAGCGCTAGACTCGCGCACGGTCATGTCGACGAGCCCGCCACCGCCGACGGACCGGCCTCCCGCCGGGGAGCCGCCCCCTCGCCGGGCTCGACGCCCGGCTCTGATCGTCGAGGACTTTCGCTCTGTGCGCCGCTGGCTGGTGCTGCTCGGCGTGCTGGCCGTCGCGGCCTCGGCCGTCGCCGCCTACGCGCTGATCCAGACCGACGAGTCGGCCGATCAGGAGCGCGTGAACTCGCTGGGGCGCAGTCTGCGTGAGGCCAACGCCCAGCTCGAGCGTGCCAACCGAGAGCGTGACCTAGAGCGGCGCGAGCTGGACCGCCGGCTGCGCAGCACCAGCGAGGAGTCGGACGTCACAAAGATCGACCGCCGCCTGCGGGGCGTCGAGAGGGACGTGGTCGACGCCCTCGATGCGACAGCCGACAGCGGACGAGCGCTGTCGCGCCTCGGCGACCGGATCGACAGCATCTCGGACCGCCTGACGGCCGTCGAAGACCGCCGACCCGGTGGCGCCGGCCAGTAGCCGCGCGCGAGGGATTCGGCACGTCCCTGCAGAATCCCGGCTCAGGCGGCGAGCTTGCGGCAGAGGTCCGCGAAGGATCGCTTCTCGTCCTCATCGAGGGCCGAGAAGGCGGTGCTCACCCGGTCCGCATGACCCGGGAACAGCCGCTCGACCAGCTCATGGCCGGCAGGCGTGAGATCGACGGCCGTTGCCCGGCGGTCGGTTGCCAGGCGGCGGCGCACCACCAAGCCTCGGGACTCCAGGGTGAGCGTGACCTCGGTGGCGTTGGCCTTCGACCACCCGAGCCGCCTGCGCAGCGCGCGCAGCTCGGCCGAGCCGCCCGCGGTGGTGAGCACCACGAGGGCTGAGAAGCCCGCCGGGGACACTCCCTCCCGCGCAAGATCGGCAGCGAGGGCCCGCCGCACCGAGGTCTCCGCTCGCAGGAGCGCCTGAAGCGCGCGGTGAGCGAGCGGATCGCCGAGTTCGAGCAACGTCATTGCCGGCGCGATACTAGGTGCGATGACGGACACATTCCTGCACGTTGCGGGCCTGCTCCTATTCGGCTGCCTTGCGGCGCTGGCCCTGCCGGGGTGCGCGAAGGAGGAGCGAAGCGGCGTTCCGCCCGCCTGCCGGCAGGGCGAACGGGCGGTGCGGGACGCGCTGCGCGCCGCACCGGGCGACGTCCGCCTCGACGGCACGCCCCTGTCCGCATGCCTGGCCGACGAGAGCGACGCGGCTGAGCTGGCCGACGTCGGAACGGCCTTCGTGAACGCGGCGGCGGAGCTGGCCGAGACGGCGGCACAGGACCCGGGCGGCGACGAGGCCACCCAGCTCGGCTACCTCATGGGCGCGACGCAGCGGGGGGTGAGGGAGTACCAGGGTGTGAACGCGGAGCTGGTGCGCCGGCTCGAGCAGGAGACGCTGATCGTGCGCCGCCGCTCGCAGGCCTTCAGGCGCGGAGAGCGGGCCGGGCTGCGCGGCGGCTGAGCCGGTAGCTTGCCTGGCCCAGACGCGCAAAGGAGACAGATGGCGGCCGAGCAGCAGCTGTGGGGATCGGAGACCGGCAAGGCGGTGGACAACTTCCCCGTCTCGGGCGAGCGCGTGCCTGTCGCCGTGGTGCGGATGCTCGGCGCCGTGAAGGCCGCCGCGGCGCGGACCAACGCCGCGCTCGGACTGCTCGACGCCGAGCTGGCCGAACGGATCGCGATCGCGGGCGACGAGGTGGCCGAGGGCTTACACGACGGCCAGTTCCCCATCGATGTCTTCCAGACCGGATCCGGCACCTCGTCGAACATGAACGCCAACGAGGTGATCGCCAACCTGGCCGGAGAAGGCGCCCATCCCAACGACCACGTGAACATGGGCCAGTCCTCCAACGACGTGTTCCCGTCGGCGGTGCACCTGGCCGCCGTGTCGGAGGCCACCGAGCGGCTGCTCCCGGCACTCGAGAGGCTCGCAGCTTCGTTCGAGGCCAAGGCCGGCGAGTTCGTCGACGTGGTCAAGGCGGGCCGCACCCACATGATGGACGCTGTGCCCGTCACGCTCGGGCAGGAGTTCGCCGGCTACGCCGCGCAGTCGCGCCTCGCGCATGCGCGGGTGAGCGACGCACTTGCGCGCGCGTCTCAGATCCCACTGGGAGGCACGGCCACCGGCACCGGTCTCAACACTCATCCCGACTTCGCCGCCGGGGTGCGCTCGCGCCTGGCCGAGAGCGCCGCCATCGCGGTCGAAGGGCCGGCCGACCCGTTCGAGGCCCAGGGCAACCGCGACGCGCTCGTGGAGCTGTCGGGGGCGCTGAAGGTTGTGGCGGTGTCACTCACCAAGATCGCCAACGACCTGGTGCTGATGGGCTCGGGCCCGCGCACGGGGCTTGGCGAGGTGTCGCTGCCCGAGCTTCAGAAGGGCTCCTCGATCATGCCCGGCAAGGTGAACCCGGTGATCCCCGAGGTGGTGCTTCAGGTGGCCGCCCAGGTGATCGGCAACGACGCCGCGATCACCATCGCCGGTACGCAGGGCAACTTCGAGCTCAACGTGCGGGTTCCTGTGATCGCCCGCAACCTGCTCGACTCGATCACGATCCTCTCGAGCGCTTCCACCCTGCTCGCGGAGAAGTGCGTGGACGGACTGCAGGCCAACGAGGCCGAGCTGCGCCGCCACGCCGAGTCGACCCCCGCGATCGCCACCGCGCTCAACCCCCACATCGGATACGACCGCGCCACGGAGATCGTGAAGGAGGCGGTGGCCTCACGGCGCACCATCAGGGAGGTGGCCATCGAGAAGGGCGTGGCCGAGGCGACCCTCGACGAGGCGCTGGACCTACACAAGATGGCGCGGGGCTCTCAGGCCTGACTGCCTAATCACCCCCCGCCGGTTCCGTGAGCGTCATCACCCGCGCGCTCTCGAGCTCGGTCTCGGTCAACCGGCGGGCGCGCCGGCAGGCCGCGCGGTAGAAGCGCAGCTGCTCGATGCGGCCGAAGACGCGAAACCCCAGAAGCAGCAGACGCGGACCGTGCTCCGCGCGTCTGGAATATGCGTGCGTCCGGAAGGCGACATCGCCCGTGTCGGTCCACTTCCACACCTCATAGCTCATCTGGCCCTGTTCGAAGTGCCCCTCGAGCGTCTGATAGCTCCATCCGAAGATCTGCACGGGGCGCCCGTCGACTTCGCAGGTGTCCTCGTACACTTCGCCGACCCGGACGCCCACGTGGATCCGCAGCCCCAGGAAGCTGATCTTCAACAGCATGTCGCGACCGGGCAGCGGCACGTCCCCGCGGTACACGGCGCGGACGACCGCCGGGTCGGCGAGCTGGTAGTCGAGCATCAGCCGGCGGGCGACCTGCCAGCTTCCGCCGTCTACCGGTGGGCCTGAGGCCTCGTTCGGCAGGGCCTCGACCATGTCGTCGACGTGCCAGCCGTTCTCCGGCGTGTAGGTGCCCGCCCGGTCGGCGTCGAAGTTGACCGGCAGTCGCGCCAGCGCGGCGAGCCTGCGGTCGTCGCTTCGCGTGCGCCGGGGTGGCGGCGCGTCGCCGAGCCGGTCGACGTCGACTCGCCGCGTCGTGATCACGATGCCGCCGTCCATGCGCCCTCCGGCGAGCTCCACCACGCGCGCGAGCACCGACGTCCACATGTGCAATTGGACCTCCTTCGCCAGGCGCAGGCGCGAATACAGGAGGTCGCTGAACCGGTCGCCGCTGCGCGCCCACGACTCGATCGTGAAACCGAGCGAGCGGTGATCGGCGTCGGCGCGGAACTCGATCTGCCCCGCCTCGAGGTGGCCCTCGAGGGTGGCGAGCCGAAAAGACGTCGGGCTCACCGAAACCACCCGTACCGGGCCGTCATAGGGCCCCGGCATGCGGACCACGTATTCGTCATTCGGCGCCAGCCCTTCGCCGCCGCCCAGCTTCTGGAAGGTTGCGAACTCCGAGGGCGCCACGCCGTCGAGGTCGGCGGCGATGCGCTCGACGAGCTGCTCGGGCGTGAGCGAGGAACCTGCGATCCGCGTCCGGTAGATCCGGTGGATCAGGGGGCCGACGCCGTCGTCCGTGCGCTGGAGCTCGTCGAGCTCGAAGTCGTCAGGTAGATCCGGCGGCCGGTCGGTGTCCGGGGAGCCGGCGAGCTCCCAGCGATGCACGGGCGTCGTGCGCCACATGTAGCGCCAGGCCGTGAGCCCGAGGCCGAGCGGAAAGCGCGCGGCGGTGCGCAACCGTAACCCGGTGGTCTGTCTGCGCGGCACCACGCAGTCTTACCACCGCCAGACCGCGGCGAAACGAATCCGTCAAGCTGAGGCTGTGCCCGACCTGCTGCACGCCGTCCCCGGCCCACCTCACCGCTACCTGTACGCGACGTCGCTGAGCACGATCGCGCTCTGCATCGGGCTATGGATCCGGGCGAAGACGATCGGGGAGGACGAGCGGGCGAACGCCGAGCGCCGCGCCCTCTTCGTGGGCCTGTGGCCACCCATGTTCTGGCTGATCGGCGACACCGTGCGCCACCGCGACCGCCGGCGGCGGTCCGGGCTCGCACGGCGGCTGCGAGTGGGCTAGTCGCGCCTGCGCTATCCGAGGTTGATCGCCACGTACTTCGTCTCGAGGTACTCGTCGATGCCCTCGTCGCCACCCTCGCGACCCACGCCCGACTGCTTGACGCCGCCGAACGGGGCTCCCGCATTGGAGACCATCCCCTGGTTGAGGCCGACCATGCCGGTCTGAAGGCCCTCGATCACCCGCAGGGCACGCTTGAGGTCGCGGGTGTAGAGGTACGCGACCAGGCCGTACTCGGTGTCGTTGGCGGCGGCGATCGCGTCCTCCTCGGAGTCGAAGCCGATCACGGGGGCCACGGGGCCGAAGATCTCCTCCTTGAGGACCCGGGCGTCGGGGGTCACACCGCCAAGCACCGTGGGCTCGTAGAAGAAGCCGGGGCCGTCGATGCTCTTGCCGCCGCAGAGCGCCTTCGCCCCTCTCTCGACGGCGTCATCCACCAACTCGGCGACCATCGAGCGCTGGTCTGCGTTGATCAGCGGCCCCACCTCCACGCCGTCCTCGGTGCCGCGCCCGATCTTCATCGCCCCCATTCGCGCGGCCAGCTTCTGCGCGAACTTGTCGGCCACCGAGGCGGCGACGTGGAAGCGGTTGGCCGACGTGCACGCCTCGCCGATGTTGCGCATCTTCGCCATCAGGGCGCCCTCGACCGCTTCGTCGAGGTCCGCGTCGTCGAACACCACGAAGGGCGCGTTGCCGCCCAGCTCCATCGACACCTTGAGCACCTGCTCGGCGGACTGGGCGATCAGCTTCCGTCCCACCTCCGTGGAGCCGGTGAAGGACAGCTTGCGGGCCCGCGGGTCCTCGATCAGCGGCCCCATGGTGGAGCCCGACGAGGAAGCGGTGATCACGTTGAGCACCCCGCCGGGAAGCCCACATTCCTCCAGCAGCTTGGCCAGCATCAGCATCGAGAGCGGCGTCTGCTGCGCGGGCTTGATCACCATGGTGCATCCGGCCGCGACCGCCGGCCCGATCTTGCGGGTGCCCATCGCCGTCGGGAAGTTCCACGGCGTGATCATCAGGCTCGGCCCGACCGGCTGGCGCAGGGTCATGACCCGGCTCGCGCCGTTGCCCGCGACCTTGTACTGGCCGTCGATGCGGAGGGCTTCGCCGGAGAACCAGCGAAAGAACTCCGCCGCGTAGGAGATCTCGGCCTTCGACTCGGCCACCGGCTTGCCCATCTCGAGCGTCATCAGCAGGGCCAGGTCGTCTGCACGCTCGGTGAGCTTTTCGAAGGCGCGCCAGAGGATCTCGCCGCGCTCGTTGGGGGGCGTGGCGGCCCATTCGGCCTGCTTGGAGTGCGCTGCGCCCAGCGCTGCCATGGCGTCGCCGGGGGTGCCGTCCGCCACCTCGCAGATGGCCTCGCCGGTGGCCGGGTCGAGCACGGCGAGCGTCGCGCCCTCGGCCGCGTCTCGCCACTCTCCCCCGATCAGGAGGCCCTTGGGGACCTCGTCGACGATCTGCTGCTCCTCGGTTGCCAACGCCATGACTTCCTCTCGTTAGGTGGCGACCGTCTCGGCGCCCAGCTCCTCGGAGATCGCGACGTCGATCGAGTAGTCGATCGGCAGCACGATCACCGACGGCACGTCGAGTCCGAAGGCGTGGCGCAGCCGCGCGCCGAAGTCGCCGGCCGAGTCGCAGCGCCAGGCCGGCATGCCGAAGCTCTCGGCGAGCTTGACGAAGTCCGGGTTGGTGAAGTCGGTTCCGAAATGGCGGCCGAACTTCTTGTCTTGCTTCCATACGATCGACCCGTACTGGCCGTTCTCCCAGATCACGTTCACGACCGGGGTCCGCAGCCGCATCGCGGTCTCGAGCTCCTGTGCATTCATCAAGAAGCCGCCGTCGCCGCTCACCGTGACCACGTTGCGGTCGGGGTGCACCAGCTTGGCGGCGATGCCCGCGGGCAGCGCGAACCCCATCCCCGCCAGGCCGTTGGCGATCAGCACGGTGTTGGGCTCATACGCGGGAAACATCCGCCCGATCCACAGCTTGTGCAGCCCCACGTCTGACACGAGGATGTCCTCGCGCCCGAGCGCCTTGCGAATCTCCCAAAGTGCGCGAGGGGGCTGGACGGGGAAGTGGTCGTCGTCCTTGGCGGCCTCGAATCGCCCCAGCACGACGTCGCGCAGGCGCTGCGATCCGCCCCCGTGGGGCACGTGCCGGCACTCCTCCGCCAGGCGGGTGAGCGTGTGGTAGATGTCGCCGACCAGCTCGACCTCGGGGATGAAGTGCTCGTCGGTCTCGGCGGGCAGCGAGTCGATGCAGACGATCGTCTTGTCGCGGCCGGGGTTCCACATCTGTGGCGACTGCTCGACCAGGTCGTAGCCGATGGCCAGCACCACGTCGGCGTCCTCGAAGCCCGCCATCGAGTAGTCGCCCGCCTGCAGGCCGACGTTGCCCAGCGCCTTCGGGTTGTCAGGTCCGAGCAGGCCCTTGCCCATGAAGGTCTCCGCCACGGGGATGCCGGTGGCGCGCACGAACTCGCGCAGCGCCGGGGTGGCGCCGCCTCGGATCACGCCGTTGCCGGCCAGGGCGACCGGGTTCAGCGCGCCCCGGATCACGTCGGCGGCTTTGAGCAGCTCACGCGCCTGAGGCTCGGAGGGCGCGGTCTTGCGTCGCGGCAGCGGTGACGCGTCGAGCTCCTGGGCCATCACGTCCTCGGGCAGCTCGATGTGGGTGGCGCCCGGCTTCTCGGCCTCCGCCACCTTGAAGGCCTTGCGCACCACCTCGGGGATGATGTGCGGGTCGTTGACGCGGGCGTTCCACTTGGTGATCGGGCGCATCACGCGCACGACGTCGATGTACTGATGCGACTCCTTGTGCATCCGCTCGAGGTCGCCCTGGCCCGTGAGGGCCACCAGCGGCGACCGGTCGAGGTAGGCGTCGGCTACGGCGGTCACGAGGTTGAGCGCTCCGGGACCCAGGGTGCCGAGGCAGACCCCCGCGTGGCCGGTGAGCCGCCCGTAGGTGTCGGCCATGTAAGCGCCGCCCTGCTCCTGGCGCACGGGCACGAAGTCGATCGAGGACTCGGCGAGGGACTCGTTGAGGTCTAGGGTCTCCTCTCCCGGGATCCCGAACACGTGACTGACGCCCTCGGCCTCGAGGCACTCCACGAACACGTCGGACGCGCGGCGCTTGGGCATCGACCGGAGGCTACCGGGGGTGCCGAGTAGCCTCTTTTTCGTGGGCGCGCCGACCCGGTACACGAAGAGCGGTGACCTCCACATCGCCTACCAGGCGGTGGGTGAGGGCGACACCAGCCTCGTGTACATCCCCTCGTGGATCGGACAGATCGAGGTGATGGTCGAGGAGCCGTCCGTGGAGGCCTTCCTTCAGCGCGTCTGCGCCTACGCGAGGTTGATCTCCTTCGACAGGCGCGGAGCCGGGCTGTCGGACCCATGGCTGGGCGTGCCCACCCTGGAGGAGCAGATGGACGACGTGCTGGCGGTGATGGACGCCACTCACACCGAGCGGGCCGCGGTGATGGCGTCGCTGGAGGGAGGTCCGCTTGCGATGCTGTTCGCCGCCACCCATCCCGACCGGGTGAGCTCCCTGATCCTGTACTCCACCTTCTCGCGCTCGCGCTGGGCGCCCGACTACGACTGGGCACCGGTCGACGAGGACCGCGATGCGCGCATCGAGGCCCTCGTCGCACAGTGGGGCCAGGGTGGGGTGGCGCTCGCCCTTGCGCCCGGCAAAGCCGGTGATCCCGCCTTCGCCGAGTGGGCGGGGCGGATGGAGCGCTACTCGGCCAGCCCCGGCACCATCCGCACGATGATGGAGTCGGTCGGGGAGACCGACGTGCGCCACGTGCTGTCCTCGATCCGGGTACCCACCCTGATCCTGCACCGCCGCGAGGACTCGTTCATGAGGGTCGAGCACTCGCGCTATCTGGCCGAGCACATTCCCGGCGCGCGGTACGTGGAGCTGGAGGGCACCGACAGCCTCTTCTCGGCCGGCGACTCGGAGTCCGTGCTCGGCGAGGTCGAGGAGTTCCTGACCGGAGCGCGCCACGAGCCCGAGCCCGACCGTGTGCTTGCCACCGTTCTGTTCACCGACATCTGCGGCTCCACCGAGCGCGCCGCATCGCTGGGCGACAGCGCCTGGCGCGAGGTCCTGAAGCGCCACGACCGCGTCGTCGAGCGCGAGGTGGCCCGTCACCGAGGGCGCGCGATCAAGTCCACCGGCGACGGCGTGCTGGCCACCTTCGACGGGCCCGCTCGGGCCATCCGCGCCGCCACCACGATCGGCGAGCAGGTGCGGCGGCTGGGGATCGACATCCGGGCCGGCCTGCACACCGGGGAGTGCGAGGTGATCGGCGACGACGTGGGCGGCATGGCGGTGCACATCGGCGCCCGGGTGATGGGCTGCGCCGGCCCGGGCGAGGTGCTCGTGTCGAGCACGGTGAAGGACCTCGTGGTGGGCTCGGGCATCGACTTCGAGGAGCGCGGCACCCATGAGCTCAGGGGCGTGCCCGGCGAATGGCGGCTGTACGCGGTGGAGTAATGGGTGCGGTGCTCGCCGGAGATTCATCCGTGCGGTGCTCGGCCGATCAACGATGGGCCTGCGCTCCTCCGGCGACGATCGGCCTGCGCTCCTCCCCCTGACGCCCAGTCAGGCACGCCCTGGGGGACCGACCGCTACCTTGGGGGCCGGCGCCGGTTTGTTGTCACCGTAACCGCGCCAATCCCGCCATGCGCCGCGTCGTCCTGCTCACAGCACTGCTCGCCCTGCTCGCCGCCCCTCCGGCCGGCGCCGCCACCCGTCACGTGGTCAGTGGCGCGGGCTTCGGCCACGGCATCGGCATGAGCCAGTACGGCGCCTACGGCTTCGCCCAGAACGGCGTGGGCTACGTGCGGATCCTCAAGCACTACTACAAGGGCACCCAGATCGGCCGCGCGCCGAGTCGCCCCGTGCGGGTGCTGCTGCAGGCCAGCGATCCCTACGTGCGCTTCAGCGGAGCCACCCGCGTGGGGGGCAAGAGGATCAGCCGCGGTCTGCACATCGTTCGACCGGCCGGCGGTGGGCGCCTGCGGGTCTCCGGCGCCGGCACCTTCAGCGGCCCGATCTCGGTGACCGGGAACCGGCCGATCAGGCTGATGGGCCCGGCGATCAACGGGATCGACTCGGGCACCTACCGCGGCGCGATGGTGCTGCGCCCCGGCGCCATCGGAGGGGTCACGGCGATCAACTCGCTGCCGATCGACACCTACCTCGGGGGCGTGGTACCCGGTGAGATGCCCTCGAGCTGGGACTACGACGCCCTGCGCGCCCAAGCCGTGGCGGCGCGCACCTACGCGCTGGCCACTCGCCAGCGCGGGCAGGTGTTCGACCTCTACCCGGACACCCGATCGCAGGTCTACGCCGGCGTCTCGGCGGAGACATCGCGCACCAACAAGGCCGTGGCCGACACCGCCCGCCAAGTGCTCACCTACGACGGCGACCCCGTCACGACCTTCTACTTCTCGACCTCGGGCGGGCGCACGGAGAACGTGGAGCTGTCCTTTCTGGGCGCGCAGCCACAGCCCTACCTCGAGAGCGTGCGCGACCCCTACGACGACATCTCCCCCCGCCACCGCTGGCAGTTTCGATTCTCGCGCTCCGAGCTGGGCGCTCGCCTGGGCGCGCCCGGCACCCTCCGGCGCGTCGACGTGCTGCGGCGCGGCAACTCACCACGCATCGTGCGCGCGCGGGTCGTCGGCTCGCGTGGCTCGCGCATGCTGAGCGGCGCGGACATCCGAGCGCGGCTGGACCTGTACGACAGCTGGGCATTCTTCCGGAAGGTCTCGACCTCTCAGGTCGCCCAGCGCGCCCGCGGCGCTCGTGACGCCCGCGGAAGCTTCCCCGAGATCGCCGGGGTCTTCGCGCCCGCGCCGCGCTCGAGGCGGGTGCTGGTCGAACGTCGCAGCGGGAACACCTGGGCGCGTGTGAGCCGGATCCGGACCTCGCGCAAGGGGCGCTACCGGACCACCGTCGGAATCACCGGGGTCTACCGCGTGCGAGTGGGCTCGGTGGCCGGCCCCGCCGTGCGCGTGCGCTAGCGACCTCAGGGCGTGAAGCGCACCGTGATCACGTCGCCGTCGCGCACCTCGTAGCCGCGGCCCTCCACCCTCAGCTTCGCGCGCTCGCGGGCCTCGGTATAGCCGCCGGCGGCCACCAGGTCCTCCCAGCCGACCACCTCCGCGGCCACGAAGCCGCGCTCGATGTCGGTGTGGATCTCACCGGCCGCGCGGCGGGCGGGCGTGCCGCGGGGGATCGCCCACGCGCGGCCCTCCTTGCCCTCGCCGGCGGTGAAGAAGGAGATCAGGCCAAGCAGCTGCCACGCCTCGCGGATCACGGTGGCCAGCCCGGACTCCCCGGCGCCCAGCTCGGCGCGCATCCCGGTGGCCTCCTCGGCGTCGAGCTCGGACAGCTCGGCCTCGATCCGTGCCGACACCGCCGCAGACCTCGCTCCCGCCGCCTCTGCGTGCTGCGCCAGGGCCGGTGGGACCTCCAGCGGATCGCCCTCGCCCACGTTGGCCAGATACAGCACGGGCTTGGCGGTGAGCGGCTGCAGGTTGCCAAGCGCGCCGGCGGCGGCCTCGGGCACTCCGACAGAGCGCGCGGGCCGGCCCTCGCCGAGGGCGGCCACCAGTTCGCGCAGCCACGCCTCCTCGGCCATCTTGGCCCTGTCGAGAGACTTGGCCTCGCGCCTGACCTTCTCCAGGCGCCGCTCGGCCTGCTCGAGGTCGGCGTAGAGCAGCTCGGTCTCCACCGTGTCCACGTCGGCCAGGGGGTCGACCCGGCCCTCGGGATGCACGACCTGGGCGTCCGAATGCGCTCGCACCACGTGCACGAGGGCGTCGGTCTCGCGGATGTTCGCCAGGAAGCGGTTTCCCAGGCCCTCGCCCTTGTGCGCGCCGCGGACGAGCCCCGCGATGTCGTGGAACTCCATTGTCTCGTACACGGTGGGTGTAGCCCTCACGGTCTCGACCACCCGGTCGAGCCGCTCGTCGGGCACGCTCACAATCGCCACGTTGGGCTCCACGGTGGTGAATGGGTAGTTGGCGGCCTGGGCCCCCGCACGCGTGAGCGCGTTGAACAGCGAAGACTTGCCCGCGTTGGGCAGCCCGAGGATCCCCACCTTCACGGGAGCACCTCCGCGAGCGAGGTACCGAGCAGGGCGCCCGCCACGATGTCGCTCGGGTAGTGCACGCCGGCGTAGACGCGCGAGAGGGCCATGGCCGCCGCGCACGCATACAGCGGTGGAGCCGGCAGGCCGCCCGAGAGCACCCGGGCCGCGGCGAACGACGTGGTGGAGTGCGCCGAGGGATATGACAGGCCCGAGACCGTGGACGAGAGGGCCGGCAGGTCTTCCAGCACCGGGCGGGGGCGGCGCACCAAGTGCTTCATGGCGATATTGATGAGGTATCCGATGCACACGACCCGGATCGCTCGCAGGTAGACCGCGCGCCGGGGCCGGTCGAGAACCGCTCCCAGCGCAGAGCCGGCCAGCCACAGAGCCCCGTGCTCGCCGACGCGGGTGAAGGGCAGTACGAGGCGCTCGAGCACCGGGGCGTGACCCCGGGTCCGCAGCACCCGCAGCAGGCCGAGGTCCAGCGCCCGGATCAGAACCCGACGCGCTGGTCTCCGCGCTCGCGGCGGATGTAGATCACCTGAGAGAGGTCGATCAGGATCTGCGAGTCATCGGTGTCGAGGGTGTGCCAGCGGTCTGCCCGCTCGTCTGTGAGTGCGGCCACCAGCGCGTCGTAGGCCTCTGCCTCCGCGCGGACGGCCAGTATCGCCCCCGCCTGGAAGCCGACGTCCATACGCCTCAGATCAGCCATGTGTGTCCTCGCTTGGTTGGACGATCTCGGTCAGCACGCCGCCGGTGGACTTGGGATGCACGAACGCCACACGGCTATCACGGATTCCGGCGCGGGGCTCCTCATCGAGCAGGCGCACGCTCGACTCGCGCAGCCGCTCGAGGGCGGCATCTATGTCGTCGGTGCGATAGGCCACGTGGTGCATGCCGGGCCCGTTGCGGTCGAGGTAGCGGGCCACGGCGCTATCCGGCGAGATCGGCGTGAGCAGCTCGATGTGCGAGCCACCGATCTCCAGCAGCACGGCCTCCACCCCGAACGCCTCGACGGTCTCGCGGTGCTGCTCGCGCATGCCGAGGCGGTCCCGGTAGAGGGCGATCCCCTCGTCGAGATCCTCGACGGCCACACCGATATGGTCGATCGCCCCGAACACGGCCGGGGAGTCTAGATGGTGGCCTCGCCCTCCCGTGCAAACCGGGCGCTTCCACGAAGCCCGCGGTCTTGCACGAGCCGCGTGCCATGGAAGCCGGCACTCCGTAGGTCGGCCTGGTGACCGAACGCCACTTATGGCTTGGCGCCGGGAGCAGTCACGAGCCCGTGACCCGTACGGCGACGTAGACGATGAGCAACGCGACGGCGGGATCGAGCCAGGCGCGGGTACGGGCGCGGCTGTCGCTGCGGCTTCCGCGCGCTCCGAGCGTACGAAGCGTCGTCCTCGGCAGGGCGTCAGACTGCCGCGCTCATGGACGGCCACGATTCGCCCTGGTCGCTGTTCGTCCGGTTCCTGAAGTTCGGGCTGCTCGCGTGGGGCGGGCCCGCGGCGCAGATCGCGATGATCTCGAAGGAGTGCGTGGACGAGGAGCAGTGGGTCTCCGAGGAGACCTTCAAGAAGACGCTTGCCGTCTATCAGGTGCTGCCGGGCCCCGAGGCGCACGAGCTGTGCGTCTACTTCGGGCGGATCAGGGGCGGCAAGCTCGGCGCCTTCGTCGCGGGGCTCGGATTCATGCTCCCCGGCCTTGTGCTGATGCTCGGCCTCTCGATCCTCTACGTCGAGGCCGGCCTCGACGAGCGCTTCGAGGAGCTCTTCTACGGACTCAAGGCAGCGGTCGGCGCGCTCGTCGCGATGGCGATCGTCCGCCTCGGGCGAAAGTTCATCAACGACGTCCCGCTCGCGATCATCGCCGCCGCCAGCTTCGGGCTGACGCTCGGACTTGGCCTCAGCTTCGTACTCGTGCTGCTGGTCGCCGGGCTCGCCTACGAGCTCTGGACCACAGCAGGAACCGGCACGAACCCGGTCCGATCGCTATCGCTGATGCCCCTGTCGGCGGCCTCGTTCGTGGCGGGGACAGTCACGCTCGCGCTGAGCGTGGAGATCTTCCTCGAGGGCCTGAAGGCAGGACTGCTCACCTTCGGCGGCGCGTACACCGTCGTGCCCTTCCTCCAAGAAACAGCCGTTGACTCCCAGGGCTGGCTGACCGACGCACAGTTCCTCGACGGGATCGCGCTCGGCGGGATCCTCCCCGCCCCGATGATCATCTTCTCGACCTTTGTCGGCTACCTGGCCGGCGGGCTGACCGGCAGCCTCGCGATCACCGCCGGGATCTTCCTACCCGCGTTCGTGTTCCCGATCTTCTTCCACCGCCAGCTCGTGGCGGTGGCCGAAAACCCGCGCATCCGGCCGTTCCTGCTCGGCGTCGCCGCCGGCGTCATCGGGCTCATCGCGGCCGTGACCATCGAAATCCTCAACGAGAGCGTCGTCGACGTGCCCACGGGCATCCTCGCAACGGCGGCGTTCGTCCTCCTGTACCGCTACCAGGCCAAGCTGACCGTGCTCTTCGTAGTCCTCGGCTGCGGGCTGACCGGCGCCGCCCTACAACTCACCGTCCTCTAGACGCCCGGACTTACGGGACCCGGGTGCGCGCCGGGTAAAAGTGAGTTCGAAGCCGCTGTCCTGGTTGGCGTTCGGCTTGCGGGACGCTCAGATGTCGGTCGGCACGACGGAGCGATGTCCAGAGTGCTCAGACTCGGCCGCCGCGGGCTGACCCTGCGCTGGCCGCTGCTCCTAAGGGTCGCACACCTGTAAGTTCGAGGATGGCGGTCCGCGACGCTCAGCTCGCGCCGGGCTCCAGCCGCTCGCTGGCCGCCACGCGCGGCGCGGAGCTCGAGCCGCCCGCGTTGCCGTCGAGCAGGGGCTCGAGCCGAAGCGCGGGGGGCTGGGCGCCCTCGTGCTCGGCCACCAGCCGCTCGATGTCGTCGCGTTCGAGCACCTCGTTGTCGAGCAGCGTGCGCGCGAAGTGCTCGAGCAACGGCCGGTGGGCGGCCACCATCTGCTGTGCACGGCGGTGGGCCTGGTCGGCGATGAACTGCTGCTCCTCGTCGATCATGCGGCGGGTGGCGTCCGACATCGAGTAGTCCCCCGCCGGCAGCTGCTTGGACTGCAGGTTGGTGCCCATGCCGTAGTCGGTGATCATCGCCCGGCTGATCTCGTGGACCCTCCTGAGGTCGTCCGAGGCGCCGGTCGTGATCTGACCGAAGATCAGGTGCTCGGTGACCCGTCCGCCCAGCAGGACCACGAGGAGGTCCATCAGCTCTTCCCTGGTCTTCAGGTAGCGATCCTCCTCGGGCAGGTTGAGCGTGTAGCCCAAAGCCTGTCCCCGCGGGATGATCGAGATCCTGTGCACCTTCTCCACCGAGGGCAGCAACTCCGAGCACAGCGCGTGTCCCGCCTCGTGGTAGGCCACCAGGCGCTTCTCATGATCGGTGATCACGCGGCGCGACTGCATGCCCGCCACCACTCTCTCCAGCGCGGCCTCGAAGTCGCGGGTGAGGATGTTCCCGCGGTGGTCGCGCCCGGCGAAGATCGCCGCCTCGTTGCAGATGTTGGCCAGGTCGGCTCCGGTGAGGCCGCTGGTCTGGCGGGCCACCAGCTCCAGGTCCACGTCGTCGGCCAGCGGCTTGTTGGCGGTGTGCACGGTGAGGATCTGCTTGCGGCCCTTGAGGTCGGGCGGCGTCACGAAGATCTGCCGGTCGAATCGGCCGGGTCGCAGCAGCGCGGGGTCGAGCTTGTCGATCAGATTGGAGGCGGCGATCACCACCAGGTTGTCGCCGCCACCGAAGCCGTCGAGCTCCACCAGCAGCTGGTTGAGCGTCTGGTCCTTCTCGCCCGAGATGTCGTTGCCGCGGGTGGCGCCGACCGCGTCCAGCTCGTCGATGAAGACGATCGCGGGCGCGTGCTTGCGGGCCATGCGAAACAGGCGCCGGATCCGGGCGGCGCCGAGCCCGGCGAACATCTCCACGAACGACGAGGCCGACTGGGCGAAGAACTTGGCGTTGGACTCGTGGGCCACGGCCTTGGCCAGAAGCGTCTTGCCGGTGCCAGGCGGACCGTGGAGGAGGATCCCCTTGGGCACCTTGGCCCCGAGCGAACGGAACCGCTCCGGGTCACGCAGGAACTCGACGACTTCGCGCAGCTCGTCCTTGGCCTCCTCAACTCCGGCCACGTCGTCCCAGCCGATCGACTCGGAGCTCTCAGGCGTGATCTCCTGCGGCTTGGTGCGCGGCATGTAGCGCAGGGTCAGGAGCAGCACCACCGCGATCAGGCCCATGAAGATCACCGGGAGCCAGATCACGGCGAAGTTCTCGAGATCGTCCAGGAAGCTCCCGCCGCCGGCCGCGGCGTCCGCGGCGGGCGTCTGGGGACGCACGGTGAAGCTGGCCTTGCCGGGCGCACCGGTCTCACCACGGGTGAAGGTGGCCGTGGCGCGATCCACGGTCCACGGCTCGGGCAGCGACGCGTCACCCTCGGCGAGGAAGCTGCGCAGCCGTTCGCGTGCCGTGTCGCAGCTCAACCGCGAGCTGTCGGCCAGGCTGATCGTGTAGATGCCCTCCTCGAGCGGCAGCGATGCAGCCCGCCCGTCGCTCGTCAGCTCGAGCGGCGCCTCGCAGGTGGCAGCGGGGCTCTG
>JACCUE010000005.1 GCA_013812005.1 Thermoleophilaceae bacterium | reverse complement strand
CCAGATCGGGCAGCAGCACGGTCTTCTCCGGACAGAGGATGGAGGCCGTCTCGGCCATGAAGTGCACGCCGCAGAAGGCGATCACGTCGCCGCCCGCCTCCGCCGCCTGGCGGGAGAGCCCCAGCGAATCGCCGACGTAGTGGGCCACGTCCTGCACCTCGGGCACCTGGTAGTTGTGGGCCAGGATCACGGCTCCGCGCTGCTCGGCGAGCGCGCGCACCTCGCGCTTGAGAGCAGGGATGTTCTCCAGCTCCAGGGTTGCGTTGGCGGGTCCCGCGGGGGGAGTGATCTGGACCGGCATGTTTCGAACCTCGCTCGCTAGGTGTCGAAATGATGCCCGCGGGCCGAAGCCCGTGAGCGCTTTACAAAGTGTAGCGCCGGGGCGGTGCGGCTTCAGGCGGGCTCCAGCAGCAGGCTCACGTCCAATGCCGGCGCCGAGTGCGTGAGCGCGCCGACGCTGATGAAGTCGACGCCGGTCTCGGCCACCGCACGCACCGTGTCGAGCGAGATGCCACCGGACGCTTCGAGGCTGGCGCCGGTGGCGCGCGCCCGCTCGACGGCCTCGCGTAGCTCCGCTACGTCCATGTTGTCGAGCAGCACGCGGCCGACGCCCGCTGCGAGCACCTCGTCGAGGTCGTCCAGACTCTCCACCTCTGACTCGACGAAGGCCGCGCCGGCCGAGTCCGCCAGCGCAAGGCGCGCGGCCTCCCCCACCCCGCCCGCGAGCAGGGCGTGGTTCTCCTTCACGAGGATCGCGTCGTAGAGGCCCGCGCGGTGCGAGACACCGCCGCCGTGGATCACCGCCCGCTTCTCCAGCCTCCGCAGGCCAGGGGTGGTCTTGCGTGTGTCGAGGATCCGGGCGCCCGTGCCGTCGACCGCCCGCACGTATGAGGCGGTCATCGTGGCCACGCCCGAGAGCCGGCCGAGCAGGTTGAGCGCCACGCGCTCACCGGCCAGGATCGCGGCGGCATCGCCTTCGATCACGGCCACGTCGCCCGGCTCGCGCCAGGCGCCGTCTTCGGCGAGCGCCTCGAAGCGCAGCTCGGGACCGGTCTGGGCGAACACCTCGCAGGCGGCGTCGAGGCCCGATAGCACCCCGGCCGCGCGCTGCTCGATCCGGGCCACGGCGAGAGCCCCCGCCGGCACCACGGCGGCGGTGGTCAGGTCGCCTGCCCCCAGATCCTCGGCCAGGGCCCGCGCCACCACCTCATGGATCTCGCGAGTCAGGGGATCCGCCACCGCAGGCCCTCGAAGCGCCCGAAGTCGCGGTCGAAGGACACGACCTCGGCGTCGTGTTCGAGGGCGAGCGCGGCGAGGTGGGCATCGCCCACGAGGTTCCCGGCCGTACCCACACCGGTGAGCAGACCGCGCACCAGGCGAAGGTGTCGCCTTGTCGGCTCGACCACGGTGACCGCCGGCTGCCGGAGCCAGCTCTCCACAGCCTCGGCCGCCTCCTCGACCGGAAGGGGGCGCTCGAACAGGGTCGCCTGAGTGGTCAGCCTCAAGAAGGCGAGCATCACGGTCCAGTCGAAGGCGAGCGTGTCCTGCCCGGCGAGCGCAGCATCCAGCCAGGCACGCGCCCGAAGATGGTGAGGCGAACTCTCGTCTACCGCGTAGACGAGCACGTTGGCATCAACGATCTGCACGCGCTACTTGCCGCGTTGGAGCTCGCGAACGATCTCCTGATCCTCGAACTCTCCAGCGAGCTGCAGAGCCTTGTCAAGATCGACCCCGGCTCTGACCCCGAGATCGTGGGTCCGGGTGCGGAAGGGCTTGCCCGGGGACGGTGTCAAGCCGGCCCGGATCGCGTGATTGACCGCCTGCTTGAACGACATCTCGCGCTCACGCATCAGCCGCTTCACCAGTGCCTCGGCGTCGGGCTCCAGGGTCACCGTCGTCCGCACCCTTGCATCATAGCATCAGGAGTGATGATGCAGTGATGCGAACGCGGGTCAAACCGGCGCGGGAATACGCTCGATGCCGGCCGCGCGGTAGGCATCGGCCTCGTCGAGGGTCTCTTCGGTGAGCAGCGCCTCGGCGAGGGAGTCGAGCTTGTCGCGCTCGCCCTCGAGCAGCTCGCGCACCTCCTCCTGGGCGTCGTCGAC
>JACCUE010000001.1 GCA_013812005.1 Thermoleophilaceae bacterium | reverse complement strand
GCGCCGATCTTCTCGTTGCAGCGGTCGATCCAGTCCTCCACGCCGTCCTTCTTGCGCCGCAGGATGTGCCAGTGCAGGGCCTCCTCGGGCTCCATGCCGGCGGTGGGATCGGCCTTCTCGTCCTCGGCTTCGGTGCCCTTCGACTCGAAGTGCTCGATGAACTTCTCCAGGGCGTCCTCGGAGCGGTTGAAGACCAGATCGTCGGTCAGCTCGCGCTCGTTGTCGGGAATCTCGGCGTAGGGGGTGACCTCGGCGGGATGCACCATCGCCAGGTCGAGCCCGGCGTGCACGCAGTGGTGCAGGAACACGGAGTTGAGCACCCGGCGGGCGTTGGGCGAGATGCCGAAGGACACGTTGGAGACCCCGAGCGAAGTCTTCACGTGCGGGATCTCGGCCTTGATCAGCTTGATGCCCTCGATCGTCTCGACGGCCGAGGGGCGCCACTCCTCGTCACCGGTGGTGAGGGTGAAGGTGAGCGCGTCGAAGATCAGCAGCTCTGGGTCGAGCCCGTGCTCGTCGCAGACGATGTCGCGGATGCGCTTGGCCACCTCGAGCTTGCGCTCGCGGGTCTTGCCCATGCCGACCTCGTCGATGGTCAGCGCGATCAGCGCGGCCCCGTGCGCCTTCGCCAGCGGCACGACGGTGTCGAGCTTCTCGCGCCCGGCTTCGAGGTTGACCGAGTTGACGATCGCGCGGCCGGGGATCTGCTCCAGCGTGCGCTCCATCACGTCGGGCTCGGTGGAGTCGACCTGGATCGGTGCGGGCAGCGACAGCGAGATGCGCTTGGCCAGCTCGCGCATCTGCTCGTCCTCGTCGGAGCGCTCGGTGAGCGCGACGCAGAGGTCGAGCACGTGGGCTCCGCCCTCCACCTGGTCGGTGGCGATCGTCAGCAAGCCGTCGTAGTCGTCTTCGAGCAGGAGGGCCTTGGCGCGACGCGATCCCTGGGAGTTCACGCGCTCGCCCACGATGGTGGGAGCCGGCTCCTGCACGATCGGCGTCGCGGTCATCATGCTCGACACCATGGGCGGCCCCGGCGCCGGCCGCGGCTCGGCTTCCCGGCCGCCCACGCGGTCCACCAGCGCCCGGATGTGGTCGGGGGTGGTGCCACAGCAGCCGCCCACGATCGACACGCCGTTGCGCTCCACGAACTCCTGCAGCACGGCCGCCAGCGGATCGGGCTCGGCCGGGAAGATCGTCTCGCCGTCGGGCCCCTGGAAGGGAATGCCGGCGTTGGGGATGCAGTGCACCGGCACGGGCGAGTTCTCGCCCAGGTAGCGGATCGCGTCGCGCATGTCCTCGGGGCCGGTGGAGCAGTTGAGCCCGATCACGTCGGCGTCGAGGGCGGTGAGGGTGGTGAGCACCGAGGCGATGTCCGTGCCGAGCAGCATCTTGCCGCCGTTGGGCAGCAGGGACACCGAGCACTGGATCGGCAGCTTGCGGCCGGCCTTCTCGAAGGCGGCCCGGGCGCCGAAGATGGCGGCCTTGACCTCGAGGATGTCCTGCGCGGTCTCGATGATGATCAGGTCCACGCCGCCGGCCACGAGGCCCTCGGCCTGCTCGGTGAAGACCTCGACCAGCTCGGGGAAGGTGATCTTGCCGAGCGTCGGGTCGTCGGAGGCCGGCAGGTGCCCGGTCGGGCCGATCGACCCGGCCACGAAGATGTCCTCGCCCACGGCCTTGCGTGCAATCTCGGCGGCCTTGGTGTTGATCTCTGACGTGTGCTCGCCGAGGCCCCATTCGTCGAGCTTGATCCGGCTGGCCTGGAAGCTGTCGGTCTGCACGACCTGGGCACCGGCCTCCACGAAGGCCGTGTGCACGCCTTCGATCACGTCGGGGCGGTTGAGCACCAGCGCCTCGTGGCACTTGCCCGGGAGGCCCATGTAGTCCTCGCTCGTGAGGTCGAACTGCTCGAGGGTGGCGCCCATGCCGCCATCGAAGACGACGACGCGCTCGCGGACGGTGCTGAGGTAGTCGCGGGGCATGTCCAAAGGCTAGCGCAACCTTGACAGGGTTGTGTGAAGGTTGGGCGGGGCAGTTGCCGAGTGACCAGACGACGGCTGGGAAGAGAGCGGTCCCGCCCCAGGGCCTGTCAGGCGGCCGGCCCGTCGAGGCGCACGCTCTCGAAGCCGAGCACGGTGGCGAGGATGTCGAAGTGACGGTCCTGGTGCAGCACGCCGAACCCCCGCTCGGCTGCCGCGGCC
>JACCUE010000336.1 GCA_013812005.1 Thermoleophilaceae bacterium | reverse complement strand
GGTGCGCCCGGTGAAGGGCCAGCTGCTGGAGCTGCGCGTTCGCCGCGGCGGCTCGCTGCCGGCGAGCCGGATCGTCCGCACGCCGCGCTGCTACGTGGTCGGGCGCTCCGACGGGCGCGTGGTGGTGGGAGCGACGGTGGAGGAGCAGGGCTTCGACACCACGATCACCGCCGATGGCGTGTTTCGCCTCCTCGAGGCCGCTTACGAGGCGCTGCCGGACATCGGCGAGCTCGAGTTCGTCAGCGCGCGGGCCGGCCTGCGTCCGTTCACCCCCGACAACACACCGGTGATCGGCCCGGGTGAGATCGAGGGCCTGCTGTGGGCCACGGGCCACGGGCGCAACGGCGTGCTTCTCGCCCCCCTCACCGCCCGCCGGATGGTGGGCGCGCTGCGCGGTGCGTCGACGGTGGTGAGCGCCTGATGCCGACCGTCACGTTGAACGGTGAGCAGCGCCCGCTGCCTGACGGGGCCACCGCGGCCGATGCGGTGCGCGCCACCGGCGCGGCGGAGCACGGCCGCGGGGTGGCCGTGGCCGTGGACGGAGAGGTCTTGGCCCGGGGCCACTGGGCGGATGCCCGCCTTGCGGAGGGCGCCCGGGTCGAGGTGCTGCAGGCCGTGCAGGGAGGATGTTGAGGATGCCCGGGTTCGAGATCGCCGGCCGCACCTTCGCCTCGCGCCTGATCATCGGCACGGGGGGCTTTCGCAGCCTCGACGTGGTCGCCGAAGCGGTCGAGGCCTCGGGCGCGGACATGGCCACGGTGGCGATGCGCCGGGTGGATCCCTCCACGCGTGGCTCGCTGCTGGAGGTGCTCGACCGCCAGGGCTGCTTCGTGGTGCCCAACACCGCCGGGTGCTTCACCGCCCGCGATGCCGTGGCCACGGCCCGCCTGGCCCGCGAGGCGCTCGAGACCGACTGGGTGAAGCTCGAGGTGATCGGAGACGACAAGACGCTGCTCCCCGACGCCCCCGAGCTGCTCGACGCCGCCGAGACGCTGGTTGGCGAGGGCTTCACCGTGCTGCCCTACACCAACGACGACCCCGTGCTGGCGCAGCGCCTGGAGGACGCGGGCTGTGCCGCGGTGATGCCGCTGGGCTCGCCGATCGGCAGCGGCATGGGCATCGCCAACCCCTACAACCTGCGGCTGATCGTCGAGCAGGCGCGCGTGCCGGTGATCCTCGACGCCGGCATCGGCACCGCCTCCGACGCGGCCCTGGCCATGGAGGCCGGCTGCGACGGGGTGCTGCTGGCCAGCGCGATCACCCGTGCCGAGGACCCGCGCGCGATGGCCACCGCGATGCGCAAGGCGGTGGAGGCCGGCTGGGAGGCCAGGCACGCCGGGCGCATACCGCGGCGGCTCTACGGGGAGGCGTCGAGTCCTGTGGAGGGCGTCGCGGAGCTACACCCGTGACCGGCCTGGACCTCGAGCAGGCCGACATCGACCTGCTGGCCGAGCAGTGGACGGCCGCGTGGACGGCGGGCGGCGGGTTCTCCGCCTGCTGCACCGGCGACGTGGGCTACGAGGACCCGTTCGCGCAGATTCCCCTCGCGGGAGTCGAGGCGCTGGAGGGTCACGCGCGCAAGCTCCACCAGGCGTTTCCCGACGTGAGGGTCGTGACCACCGCGCCCGGGCTCGTCCGGGGCGACCACGGATGCATTCCGTGGAAGCTGACGGGCACCCAGCGTGGAGACCTGGCGATGCTTCCGGCAACCGACGGGTTCGTGACCCTGCAGGGCCTGCACTACCTCGAGCTCAAGGACGGGCTGATCCGCCGCGCCCGCGGCTTCCTCGACCTCTACGAAGGCGCCACCCAGCTGGGCCTGCTGCCCGAGAAGGGCGGCCTCGGCGAGGCTGCCCTCCTGATGATCAGGGGCTTTGGTCTCAGACGGTAACGCCTGACGGCGTCTGGGCGCGCCTGACGCCACCCGGCGGGCTCGCCGATGCTCGTGCATCGGCTTCGCTGGCCGTGCGGCGTCAGCCACGCCCAGCCGCTCGTCAGTAGCTGATCACTCGACGGTGACCGTGCCCGTCATGTTCGGGTGCACCGTGCACACGTAGGCGATCTCGCCCGCCATGTCGAACGTCTGCTCGAAGGTGTCGCCTTCGGCCATGGCGCCGGGGTCTCCCGAGGAGAAGTCCGGGCCGGGCCCGTCCCCCTTGGTCACGTCGTGGCCCACGGACTCGTTGTTCGTCCAGGTGACGGTGCCACCCGTCTTCACGGTCACCTCTGAGGGCTCGAACGCGATGCCCTCCATCGAGACCTCGACGGCGTCCTTGGCCGGTCCCGCGTCCGCGGACGGCTCCTCGGCCGCGGTCTCGGCGGGCTGGTCGGCGCTCGAGCCGCCGCTGTCCGCCTCGTCGTCCCCACCGCAGCCGGTGGCCACAAGTCCTAGGGCGAGACAGGCGAATATGAGCAAGAGAATCTTCTTCATGGCAGCTCCTCGTGGGTGAGGGACCAAGCCTATCCGGGGCCTGCCTCCGGGTCTCCGAGCAGCAGCTCCAGCAGAGCCTTCTGCGCGTGGAGGCGGTTCTCGGCCTGGTCGAAGACGGCGGAGCTGGCGCCGTAGAGAACGCCCTCGGTGATCTCCTCGCCCGGGTGCGCCGGCAGGCAGTGCAGAGCGATGGCGTCGTCGCGGGCCTGCTCCATCAGCGCCTCGTCGAGTCGGTAGGGGGCCAGCAGCGCCCGCCGGGCCTGCGATGCGGCCGCGTCGTCTCCCATGCTCACCCATACGTCGGTGTAGAGCGCGGCGGCCCCCGCGACCGCCGC
>JACCUE010000319.1 GCA_013812005.1 Thermoleophilaceae bacterium | reverse complement strand
CGCTCGAAGTCCCGGCGGTTGCGCTTGACCAGGCGAGTGGCCTGGTTGCGGCGCTGACGCAGCTCCCGCTCGACGCGCGTGCGGGTGCGCTTGACTTCGCGCTGCACGCGGTTGCGCGCGGTGTTGCCCCGGCGCTCGAACTTGTTCACGTCGACCTTCACCTCGCGCTGGAGCTTCTTCAGCTCACGCTCGGCGGTGGTCCGCTTGGTGTAGGGCTTGACGGCCTCGACAACGTTGTCACGTGCGATCAGCGTGGCGCCGACCGGGATCAGCACGGCACGCTCGGCCTGCTTGCCGACGTACTCGAGCGTGAACGCGCCGGCCTCGGCTCCGGTCTCTACGGTGCGGGCGGCGTTGCGGGCGGTGGTCTTCGCGGACGCCTGGGTGCTGCGGGCGTTGCGGCCGGCCGCGTTGCTGCGGCGCGTTGCGGCGGCCTTCTTGCCGGTGGCGGTGCGCTGCGTGGGGGTGGTGTTGCGCTTACGGGTCGCGGCGGCCTTCTTGGCGGTCGCACTGCGCTGGTTGCGCTCGCGGGTGGCAGCAGCCTTCGTGGCGGTTGCGCGCCTCTGAGTGGGGGTCTGAGTGGCCATGAAATGTGCTCTCTTTCGCTCGTATCTCAATCTAAGGTTATTAGTTCTAAGCTAAGTAAGCCTATACCATCGATCCCGCGTGTGTAAACCCGGCGCCTGAAAGAGCCGCGCGGGACTCGGCACCGGCTACCGGCGAAGCGGGCTAGAGGTCGGGCAGCTCCTGCTCGAGCTCGAGCACTCCGGCGAACACGTCCCCGTGCTCATCGAGGCGGGCGAGCACGTCCGCGGAGTCGAAGGAGAGGGCCGCGGGGTCGTCCAGCTCGTCCCACAGAAGGGGGGTGGAGACCGTGGGCCGCTCGCGTGCGCGCAGTGAATAGACGCCCACCGTGGTCTTGTGGCGGTCGTTCTGGCTCCAGTCGATGAACACCTTGCCGGGCCGCAGGGTCTTCTTCATGACCGAGACGATCAGATCCTTGTGCTGCGACTCCAGCAGCCGCGCCAAGCCGTGCGCGAACGGCTTGGTGTCGTCGTAGGTGACCTCCGTGTTGAGCGGGGCGTAGAGCTGCATGCCCTTCGAGCCCGAGGTCTTCACGAAGCTCTGGAGTCCCAGCTCAGAGAGCGCCTCGCGCAGCAGGTGCGCCACCTCGCAGCACTCGGAGATCCCCGCCGGAGGCCCGGGGTCGAGGTCGAACGCCAGCACCGTGGGCTCGTCGGGGTCCCGCGCCAGCGCGAGGGAGGGGTGCAGCTCGAGGTCGGCGAGGTTGGCGAGCCAGACCAGGGTGGCCACCTCGTCGCAGAGCACGAAGTCGATCGTCCTCTCGCCGGCCTGGATCGCCTCCGAGCGCACCCACTTCGGGGCGTGGGACGGCTTCTGCTTCTCGTAGAAATGGCCGCTCTCGACACCGTTGGGATAGCGCTTGAGCGTGAGCGCGCGGCCCTGCAAATGGGGCAGCAGCCAGGGCGCGGCCCGCGTGTAGTAGTCGATCACCTGCCCCTTGGTGAATCCGGCCTCGGGGTAGAGGACCTTGTCGAGGTTGGTGAGGCGAAGGCGCCGGCCCTCGACCTCCACCTCGACGGCGGAGGGCACCTACTTCTTGGCGGTGGAGCGCTTGCGCGGTTTAGCGCCCGACTTCGAGCCGTTGCTCGATGCGGTCTTCTTGGCCTTTGAGGCGTCCTTCGCGCCCGACTTCGAGCTCGCCGGCTTCTTCTTCGAACCGCCCTGGCGCTTGGCGGAGGCGATCGACGCCTCGAGCGCCGCCATCAGGTCCGGCACGTCGGCGGGCGCCTCCTCGGGGGCCTGCACGGAGATCTCCTCGCCCTGCGCCTTGCGCTCAATCATCTCGAGCACCGCCTGGCGGTACTCGTCGTGGTACTTGGAGGGATCGAACTCGGTGGACAGCGACTCGATCAGTTGCCGCGCCATGTCCACCTCCTTCTTGCTTGCCTTCACCTCGTCCGGGTCTGGCAGCTCGCCGAGGTCGGAGGGCGAGACCACCTCGTCGCCGAAGAGCAGCGTCTCCATCGTGAGCACGTCGTCGCGCGGGCGGATGGCCACCAGCTGTTCCTTCGAGCG
>JACCUE010000330.1 GCA_013812005.1 Thermoleophilaceae bacterium | reverse complement strand
TGGCCGAGGGATCGGGCTCGATCACGGTGGCCACCGTCCGTCCCGAGACGATGCTCGGCGACACGGCCATCGCGGTCAATCCCCGAGACGAGCGCTACACCCGCCTGGTCTCCGAGACTGCCCTGCTGCCGCTCGTGGGGCGGCGGCTGCCGATCATCGCCGACGAGCACGTGAAGACCGACTTCGGCACCGGCGCGCTCAAGATCACGCCGGGACACGACCCCAACGACTTCGAGATCGGCCGTCGGCACGGGCTCGATGAGATCTCGGTGATAGCCGAGGACGGCAAGATGTCCGCGGCGGCCGGCGAGCGCTTCGCCGGTCTGTCGGTGGCCGACGCCCGGCGCGAGGTCGTTGCTGCGCTGCGCGAGGAGGGCCTGATCTCCGGCACGCGACCCTACTCGCACGACGTGCCCCACTCCCACCGCTCCGGCATGCGGATCGAGCCGCTGATCTCGCTGCAGTGGTTCTGCGACATGAAGGGCCTCGCGCAACCGGCCATAGCTGCCGTGAAGGACGGCAGCCTGCGCTTCCACCCCGAGCGCCCGTGGACCGGCGTCTACCTGGATTGGCTGGAGAACATCCGGCCTTGGTGCATATCCCGCCAGCTGTGGTGGGGCCACCAGATCCCGGTCTGGTACAGGGCGGGGGATCATTCGGGGCGCGAGGAGATGGTCGTGGGCGCGGAGCCTCCGGAGGGCGAGGGCTGGGAGCGTGACCCCGACGTGCTCGACACCTGGTTCTCGTCTGCGCTGTGGCCCTTCGCCACGCTGGGCTGGCCGGAGGAGACCCCCGAGCTCGAAGCGTTCTACCCCACTGACGTGCTCTCCACGGCCCGCGACATCATCTTCCTGTGGGTCGCCCGGATGGTGATGATGGGCGTGGAGTTCACGGGCCGCCTGCCCTTCACCGACGTGCCCATCCACTCGGTGATCCAGGCCCCCGACGGGCGCCGGATGTCCAAGTCACTCGGCACGGGGATCGATCCCCTCGACGAGATCGCCGAGCACGGCGCCGACGCCGTGCGGTTCGGGCTGCTGGCGATGGGCTCCACCCAGGACGTGCGCTACTCCGAGGACCGGGTCAAGCAGGGCCGCGACCTGGCCAACAAGCTGTGGAACGCCTCACGGCTGATCCTCCTCGGCGCCGCGGAGGGTGTCGAGGCTTCACCCGACCGCGCCGAGACGCCCGAGGACCGCTGGATCCTCTCCCGGCTCGAGCGCGTGACCTCCCGCTCGGGGGAGCTGATCGAACGCTTCGAGCTGTCGGCGGCCACGCTCGAGCTGTACGAGGTGTTCTGGTCGGAGCTGTGCGACTGGTACCTCGAGTTGGCCAAGCCTCGCCTCAGCGACGACACCGCCGATCGTACGGCGGTCTCAGCCACGCTGCTGTTCGCACTTGATCGGATGCTGCGTCTGCTGCATCCGATCATGCCTCACGTGACCGAAGAGGTGTGGTCGTTCATGCCGGGCGCCGACTCAGCCGGCGGAGCCGGCACAACCCTTCTCGCTGCCGCGGCCTATCCCGAGCCCGACCCGACCCGCCTCGACGAGGAGGCCGAGGCCACCATGGGCCGCGCGATCGACGCCATCACCGAGTTGCGCCGCTACCGCGACCAGGCCCGGGTCAAGCCCTCGGCGCTGCTGCCCGCGCGGATCGCCGCGGATGGCTATGAGCACACCGCCGGCCAGGTGGCCCGCTTGGCACGCCTCGAGCTGAACGTGCCGGGGGGTGGCGAGGTTGCCGCCCGTGTGCCGATCCCCGGCGGTGTCGTCGAGCTGCTGGCCGACGACGCCTTCGACTCGGAGGAGGCGTCGCGGCGGATCGCCGCCCGCGCGGCCAAGCTCACCGAGGAGATCGCCAGGCTGGAGAAGAAGCTGGCGAACGAGCGCTTCGTTGAGCGTGCGCCCGCTGCGGTCGTGGAGGGAGAGCAAGCCAAGCTCGAGGAGTACCGGCAGGCCCTCGAGCGCCTGGACCGATGAGCTTCCGCGAGGCGGAGGAATACCTCCTCGGCCTCGAGCTGTTCGGCATCCGGCTCGGCCTTGACCGCGTGCACAGGCTGATGACCGCGATGGGCATGCCCCAGCGCCGCTTCGCCTCAGTCCATGTGGTGGGGTCCAACGGCAAGTCGTCGACCACGCGGTTCATAGCGGCCATCCTCCAGCGCCACGGGCTGCGCACGGGCAGCTACACCTCGCCCCATCTGCGCTCCTTTCAGGAGCGGATCGAGGTGGCGGAGGAGCCCGTGCCGCGGAAGCGCTTCGCGGCGGCGGTGCAGGGTGCGGCCCAGGCGGCCGCGATGGTGGAGCGCACGCTCGACGCCGGCGATCGCGTCACCCAGTTCGAGGCCCTCACCGCCGCGGCCTTTCAAGAGCTGGCCGCGAGCCAGGTTGACGTCGCAGTGATCGAGGCGGGGCTGGGAGGACGCTACGACGCCACCAACGTGATCGGTTCGCGGGTGCAGGTGCTCACCGGCGTGGGGCTCGAGCACACCCGCTGGCTGGGACCGACGCTGGTCGACATCGCCGAGGAGAAGCTGGCCGTGGTGCGCGACTGCGGCACGCTCGTGTCCGGGGCCCTCGACCCGGAGGTCAACGCCGTGGCCCACCGGGCCGCGGCCGATCATCACGCCACGCTGGTCACCGCGCCCTCCTTCGGGGCGACGCCCGCCACCCGCGACCTGGAGCTGCGCGCCGCCGGCGCGTTCCAGCGGACCAACTTCGCGCTCGCCGCGGCCGCGGCCGAGGCATTTCTCGACCGCCCGCTCGACCCGGCGGCCGTGCGCAGCGCTGCCGCTGAGACAGGCGTCCCCGGCCGGCTGGAGATCGTGGACCGCCGGCCCCTGACCATCCACGATGGCGCGCACAACCCAGCCGGCGCTCGGGCGCTGGTGGCCGCGCTCGGGGAGGTCTGCGAGGGCCGCTCGCCGCTCGTGCTCGTGGCCAGCGTGCTGGATGACAAGGATGTTGCAGGGATGCTCGAGACACTGCTGCCGGTCGCCGGCCGCACCGTCTTCACGCGCTGCTCGAACCCGCGGGCGCTGTCGCCCGGCACCCTCGAGAGCCTGTCCAAGAAGCTCGGCGGACCCCCCGCGGAGACCGTGGCCGGCCCTCGCGCGGCCGTGGCGCGGGCCCGCGAGATCGCCGGCCCGGAAGGCGCGGTGCTCGTGACCGGGTCGATCTACCTGATTGCCGACCTAATGAGAGCGAACGTTCAGTCTCGGGCCTCCGTCTTGTAGGAGAGTCGCCCGGGTGGAAGGATGCCGGGCCCATGGAACGCAAGGAAGGGCCCGGCTTCGGAGCGATGATCGGCCTCGTGGCGCTGGTCGTGGCCACGGTGATCCTGGTCTTCTTCGGCGTGGGGTACGCGCTGGGCCGGATCTTCCTGTAACCCCGCCGGTACACTTTCCGGCCTCAATGAGCCTTCTGGCGATCTTCGGGATCACCAACGATGGGTTGAACCTTGCGGTCAACCTCCTGCTGCTGTTCCTCGTGGTCTTCTGGATCGCGCTGGTCTACTGGACCTACGCCGATTCCAGACGCCGCATGGAGGATCCGATGCTGGTCGGCTGCGCCACGGCGGCGTCACTGTTTCCCTTCGTCGGCACGGTCGTCTACCTGATCGTCAGGCCTCCCGAGTACCTCGAGGACGTGCGCGAGCGCGAGCTCGAGATCGCGGCCGCCGAGGCACGGCTGGCGGGCAGCGAGGGGCCGGCCTGCCACTACTGCTCGCACGAGATCGAGAAGGCGTTTCTGCGCTGCCCGAGCTGCCTGCGCCGCCTCAAGGAGCCGTGCGCCACCTGCGGCAAGCCGCTGGATCCACGCTGGTCGATATGCCCTTACTGCGAGGCCGAGGCGGGCCAGGCGGAGCAGCCTCCCCGGCAGCAGCGCCCGCGGCGCCGGGAGCGCCCGCCGCCGGC
>JACCUE010000263.1 GCA_013812005.1 Thermoleophilaceae bacterium | reverse complement strand
GCGCAGCTCGGCGACCTTGCCGTCCTCCACCCGTATGTGCACGCCCAGCTCGTCACCGCAGAGGGGGTTGTGGTCGTGCGCCTCGAGGTCGTGGGGCTCCAGCGTCCCGAAGTTCCGCGGGCGCTTGTAGTGGTCGAGGATGTAGTCGCGGTACAGCTCGTCCATCAGAGTCCGAAGACCTCTCGCGCGCCCTTGAGGGCCTCGGCCAGCCGGTCCACGTCCTCGTGGTTGTTGTAGACGTGGAAGCTGGCTCGGGCGGTGGCCGGCACGCCCAGCTCTCGCATGAGGGGCTGCGCGCAGTGGTGCCCGGCGCGGATGCAGACGCCCTCGCGGTCGCACAGCTCGGCCAGGTCGTGGGGGTGGATGCCGTCGACCTCGAAGCTCACCACGCCGCCGCGCACGTCCAGGTCGCCGGGGCCGAAGGTGCGCAAGCCATCGATCTCGCCCAGACGCTCGAGCGTGTAGTGGGTGAGGTCGCGCTCGTGCGCACGCACGGTGTCCATGCCGATCCTGTCGAGGTAGTCGATCGCAGCGCCGAGGCCCACGCCTTCGGCGATCGCCGAGGTGCCGGCTTCGAACTTCCAGGGCAGCTCGTTGTAGGTGGAGGAGTCAAAGCCGACTGAGGCGATCATGTCGCCGCCGCCCAGGAAGGGGCGCATCGACTCGAGCAGCTCCCGGCGGCCATGCAGCACCCCGATGCCCGTGGGGCCGAGCGCCTTGTGGCCGGTCCAGGCGTAGAAGTCGGCCCCGATCTCCGCGACGTCGACCGCCATCTGCGGCATCGCCTGGGAGCCGTCGATCACGCTGACCGCCCCGGCGGCGCGGGCGCGGGCGGCGATCTCCGCGACCGGATTGACAGTGCCGAGCACGTTCGACACGTGCACGACCGACACGAGCTTCACGCGGCCCTCGGCGAGCACCTCGTCGAGCTCCTCGAGTGACAGCAGCCCCTCGTCGGACACGTGCAGGTATCGCAGCCTGGCGCCGCGCTCGGAGCACAGCATCTGCCAGGGAACGATGTTGGAGTGGTGCTCCATCTGGGTGATGAGCACCTCGTCTCCCTCTCCAACGTGCTCGCGGCCCCACGCGTAGGCGACGAGGTTGATGGCCTCGGTCGCGTTGCGGGTGAAGATGGTGGTGGCCGCCTCGGAGCCGGCGAAGCGTGCCACCCGCTCGCGGGCCCCCTCGAACAGGTCGGTGGCCTCCTGCGCGAGCTTGTAGACACCGCGGTGCACGTTGGCGTTCGAGCACCGGTAGTAGGAGTCCATCGCCTCGATCACCTCGCGTGGCTTCTGCGACGTTGCGGCGGAGTCCAGGTAGGCGAGGCCCCGATCGAAGAGGGGAAAGTCGGCGCGGACGTCGAGCGAGGTGGCGAAAGGGGCCATGGTCCTAGGCCCGCTTCCCGATGAACTCCGCCACCTGGTCCTCCGCATCGGCCAGCTTCCGGGCGATGCGCCGCCGCACGAGCTCTTGGAGGCCCTCGTCGTCGAGGCGCTGCACGACCTCCTCGAAGTAGCCCTCGACCAGGATCCGGACCGCCTCGGAGCGGGGGATGCCGCGCGAGGTCATGTAGAAGATCTGGTCCTCGTCGAGCTCTCCGACCGTGCCGCCGTGGGAGGCGGACACGCTGTCGGTCTCCACGATCAGCGACGGGATCGCGTCGCCCTTGGCCTTCTGGGAGAGCAGCATCTGGTGGGTCTGGAGATAGGTGTGGCTCTCCTGGGCGTTCGGGACGATATGGATCAGGCCCTCGTATGAGGCGCGGGAGTTGCCGGTCAGCGCGCCCTTCCACACGGTGTCGCCAGTGGTGTGGCCGGCCTCGTGGCGGTCGGTCGTGAACAGGTCCAGGTGCTCCTCGCCCTCGGTGAAGTAGAGCCCCGTGTGGCGCATGTCCGAGCCCTTCTCCGCGGTCACGATGTCCAGCGTCTGCTTGATCAGGCGCCCGCCCAGGTGCACGGGCACCCAGTCCACGCGCGCGTCGCGCGCGATCTCCACCCGCTTCGTGGAGATGTCGTAGATCTCGCCAGGACCCCAGTCGTGAAAGTGGGCCAGCTTGACGTTGGCCCCAGGGCGGGCGTACAGCTCAAACCCGCCGGCGTGCAGCGCCTGGCCCGTGATCGGAGCCCCCAGGCAGTACTCGCGGATGGAGCATTCGCTGTGCTCGCCCACGATCGCCAGCGTGTGCACGTACTGAGCGGTGCCGCCCTCCTCGATCAGGTAGACGGTCTGGATCGGCTTGTCGACCTTCACGTTCTCCGGCACGTGCACGAAGGCGCCGCCGGTCCAGAACGCCGCCGTGGCGGCGGAGAACTTGCCCTCGTCGACCGAGATGCGGCGCATGTAGTGCTCGCGCACCAGCTCGGGATGCTCCTCGGCGGCAA
>JACCUE010000237.1 GCA_013812005.1 Thermoleophilaceae bacterium | reverse complement strand
GGCTCTCGTCGTTGACCAACTCGACCCGCACATCGGCGGGCTGGTCGACCATGAACTCGAAAGTGGCCTTGCGCCTACCCCCGAAGTAGAACGAACTGCCGGGGGAGATATCGAGCGGCGCCACCTTAGGCGCGCGGCGCACCTTCACCCGGTCGACCCGCGCCAGCGAGCTCCTGCTCGATCCCTGCAGCACGACCGGGCCGGTCTTTGCCTCGACGGGGACCACCGCCACCGCGGAACGCTCGGTGGTGCGCGAGACCTTGGCGGTCGCGTCATCGCCGGCGCCGCGCGCGCCGGCGAAGACCACCTGCTTGACGGTCACCAGGTCACGTCCGCGGATGATCAGCTCCTGACCACGGACAACGGTGTCGCGAGAGCGGCAGACACTGCTGCTCAGGCACGAGATCGTCTTGACGGCCGGCGGCCCGGGGGCGACCGCACCGCCGCTGCCGTCAGCGGCGGCGTCTCCAGCGACCATCACGAGCAAGACCAACGTCAGCGCCAGCGAGCCATATCGGGCCAACAACCAACTCCCTCTCTTTTCGAGGCCTCCGGGGTTAGCTGTCGGGCTCGCGCGAAAAGAGCTGCGCTACGGCCATCCCTGGCCGATTCGCCCCGCCTGCTTGGTTCCCCCGTATCCCGGCCCCTGAGGCCGGGAATTCGGCGCTACTGCTAAGCGCCGGAGACCCTAGCACGCCCTTCGGCGCATCGGAAAGGTTCCCTCTCCGGACTGTGGCGACACTAGACTGCCGCGCCCAGAAGCCCCTTGAGCAAGCGCAGCCCCGATCTTGACTTCCGAGGCGATCTCCAGATCGAAGTGATGAACGCCGTGTGGAGGCTCGGCGAGGCCACTGTCGACGCGGTCCGCGAGCAGCAGCCGAAGCGCACACGCTCGGCTTACACGACCGTCCAGACGGTCCTCAACCGCCTTGTCGAGCGCGGCGTGCTGACCCGGGAGCGCAAGGGGCGAGCCTTTGTCTACAGGGCCAAGCTCGGGGAGTCCGAGTTCCTGGCTCGCTCGATCGGTAAGCGCCTGGCCGAGGCCTCGCCCGATGCGCGACGGGCTGCGCTGGTCAATCTCGTCGATGAGCTCGAACCAGGCGAAGTCGACGAGATCGCCCGGCGCGCCAACCAAGTCAAGCGCGCCCGCGGCAAGGGCTGATGGCGAGCTTCGAAGTCGCAGTCGGCCTGGTGCTGCTCCTGGCGATCGGCGCGCCGCACATCCTTCCCTTGCGTCGTGTCACCCCGGCACTGGGCGCCGCGGCGTGGATGAGCGCGCTGGCGCTGCGAGCGCTGGTGGCGATCGGGGTCAGCGTCTTCGTCTTCGTCTACCTGCCCCAGACCGGCGTGTACGACGCGATCGCCCACTGGTGTTGGCATGAGGTGCTGCCGCTGATGAGCGCCCACCTGGGGCTCTCCGGCCATCCGCTGGTCCATGCCGCGATCGTCCTGCCCGGCCTGGTGCTCGCCGGATCCCTGCTGTGGATGGCCTTCGGCTTGGCCACAGCCTGGATGGCGATGCGCTCCCAGCTGCGACGCGCAGTCGGTCGCGGTCCACTGGGCAGCACGGTCATCGAAGACAGCGACATCGTCGTCGGTGTCACCGGTCTGGGCCGGAGCCAGATCGTCGTCTCGGACACCGCGCTGGCCGCGATGGACGCCGAGGAGCTGCAAGCCAGCCTCAGCCACGAGCTCGGCCACATCGCACGGCGCCACCGTCCGCTGCTGCTGGCCACCTCGATGCTGACCGCGCTGGGGCGCTCACTGCCGGGCACCAAGGCCGCCGCCCGCGAGCTGCGCCTTTGCCTCGAACGAGACGCCGACGAGTACGCGGTCGCCCGGACCGGTGATCCCCTCGCCCTGGCCAGCGCGATCTGCAAGGCGGCCACCCGAGGCACCCCGCTTGGCGCAACCGGCCTCGGGGGAAGCGGACGGGTGGTCTCGCGCCTCGACTACCTACAGGGCCGGGGGCTGCGCGCCGGACACGGCCTTGAACGGGGAACGCGGCTGCTGGCGGCGTCATCGGCGACGCTGGTGGTGGCGCTGGCCCTGACCTTGCCGATCTGGGCGATGGCTGTGCCACAGACGGAGGATCTGCTGAGCGCCACGGAGTCTCATTGCGTCAGGGGGTAAGCCGGCGCCCCTCATCAGTCGAGCCCAGTTAGCATTCTTCTCCTACAAATCGTAGGGGCTCACTGGAGGCACATGCATGGATGTGGATGACCGGGCGGGATCCGCTCGATGAAGCGACCCCGCCAAGTCCGCCGTGGCATCAGACGCGGACGCCAGGGAGGCCCGGCGCACATCTATATCCAGACCGGAGTGCGGCGGCGTCGCCTGCGTCGCCTCGTGCTCGCTCTCATGCTGTGCGCCGTAATCGGCGCCGTAGTGTGGATCGCCGTCGCTCAGACCTAGGCAGCCACCCACCAGCCGTATACACCGTGCGCGGATCGGCGGCGACCCTGACTCGGGGCCGCCGCCACCGGTGATCAGCCCGAGTGTCCGCCGCCGTGCTCGCCGCCGCCGCCACCGCTCGTCTCTGGAACCGGGGCGCCGTACTCCTCGGTCCGGAAGTCGTTCATCTCCTTGATCTCGCGCTCCTGGGTGGAGATGATGTTCTCGGCGAGCGTGCGCAGTTCGGCATCCTCGGTGCTCTCGAGAACCACCTCGGCCATCTTCACCGCGCCGGTGTGGTGGGGCACCATCTCGTCGACGAACGCACGGTCGAACGGGTCGGCCATCTCGAGCATCTCGTTCGTGTCAGGGGAGTGGGTCATGCCCGCCTCCTCCGCGCTCAGGCCGAGGCCGTCGTGGGCCATGGCATCTGGCTCGAGCTCGCCGCCGGCCAGGCGCTCGTAGATCTTCTTCATCTCGCCGAGCTCGCGCTCCTGGGTCGAGATGATGTCGTCGGCCAGTCCCGTCACGAATGGGCTCTTGCCCTTCTCCTTGGCGATATCGGACATCTCGATCGCGGTTCCGTGGTGGTGGGTCATCCCGGTCAGGAAGGCCTTCTCCACTGCTTTGGTGTCGCCGGCCCCGCTCTCTTCGGCGTCGTCGCCTCCGCACGCGGCCAAGCCGACCGCCAGCAACGCGACCAAGAGCGCTCCCAGGATGCGCGCCGAGATCTTCTTATGTCCCTGTATCACTGTCCGTCTCCTCGTTCGTGAGCGTTACCGGCGCGAAATGCTCGCGCCCCTACACCTCATTCGCGCAACGGCGTTGAACGGCTCAAGTGGATAAGGCCGG
>JACCUE010000228.1 GCA_013812005.1 Thermoleophilaceae bacterium | reverse complement strand
ATCGACCCAGAGCTGCGCAAGAACATCGTCGAATTGGGGATGGTGCGGCGCATCGCTCGCCACGACGACGGCCGCGTCGACGTGACGGTGTCCCTGACCACCGCCGGCTGCCCCATCCGCTCTCATTTCCAGCAGGCCGTGACGGACAACGTGATGGCTCTCGGTGACGTGACGGGCGTGGGCGTCGACTTCGACGTGCTCAACGATTCCGAGAAGCAGACGCTGCAGCAGCGTCTGGGCCGGGGCGTGCTGCCCCAGGGCGCGCTCGCCCGAGTGAAGAACGTGATCTGCGTCGGGTCCGGCAAGGGAGGGGTGGGCAAGTCGACCGTGACCGCCAATCTCGCTGCGGCACTGCAGATGGAGGGCATGCAGGCCGCCGTGATGGACGCCGACGTCTGGGGCTACTCGATCCCCCGCATGCTGGGCGTTCACGGCCGCCCGTCGATCTCGGAGGAGCGCAAGATCATGCCCCTCGAGGCCGCGGCCGGCGTCAAGGCGATCTCGATCGAGTTCTTCCTCGACCGCGAGGATCAGGCCATCACCTGGCGCGGCCCCATGCTGCACAAGGCGATCCGGCAGTTCCTCGAAGATGTCGAATGGGGCGAGCTGGACTACCTGCTGATCGATTTGCCGCCCGGAACCGGCGATGTTTCGATGACCCTGGCGCAGCTGCTGCCCCAGGCCCTGTTCGTGATCGTGACCACGCCGCAGCCCGCCGCGCAGAAGGTGGCCAAGCGTGCCGCCGAGACCGCGTTGCGCTACGACCTCGAGATCTCCGGCGTGATCGAGAACATGTCTCCCTTCACCGGCCCGGATGGCGACCGGGTCGCCATCTTCGGCGAGGGCGGGGGCCAGGCGCTTGCCGATGAGCTCGAGGTGCCCCTGCTGGGCCAGATCCCGCTGCAGGAGGATCTGCGGGTGTCCGCAGACGAGGGCACGCCCTTGGTGGCCGAGGACCCGGATGCCGCCGCCGCACAGGCGCTGCGGCACGCCGCGCGCGGCCTGATAGCGGCCACGCCGCAGGCGCCGCCCGTGCTCCAGGCCCCTTCCGGTGCGCCCCTTGCGGGTATGCCGGAGGTCACCGGCACGGCACTGCCGATGGTGCCGCCGGGTGGCCAGACGCCACCGCCGGCCGACGAGGCGGAGGGACGGGCCGACGAGCCACCAGACGAAGAGGCCAGGCCCGCCGCTTGAGGGCGCTGCCTAGTCGGACGGGCTCTGGAAGTACTGCGCGTTCACCTCGGTGAACTTGGTCCACTCGTCGGGCAGCTGATCCTCGGCGAAGCAGGCGTCTACCGGGCAGGCCTCGACGCACGCGTCGCAGTCGATGCACTCCTCGGGATCGATGAAGAGCTGCTCGACCTTGTCGTAGTCCGGCTCGTCCGGGGTGGGGTGGATGCAGTCGACCGGGCAGACCTCGACGCACGAGTTGTCCTTCTGGCCGATGCAGGGCTCTGCGATGACGTAAGCCATGAGTTCAGTTCCTCGCGATTCGTGTGTCCGGCGGGCGGGCCCGACCGGAGCCAGGCGAGGGCGGCATTCTACACTCGCACGCGCGTGACCTTTGAACGGGCCCTGGCGCTCCACCACCGCGGGATGGCCAGCCTCGATCCCGCGCCGGGCGCCGGCCCCGGGCGCCGATGATCCTCCTCACCGGAGCTACCGGCACGGTGGGGAGGGCGCTGCTGCGCCGCCTCACGGCGTCCGGCGCCTCCGTGCGATGCCTGGTTCGCGACCCGCGGCGCCTGGGCGCGGACAGGGTGCGGGTCCAGATCGTGCTCGGCGACCTCGCCGACCCCGCCTCGTTTCGCAACGCGCTGCGGGGAGTGGACACGGTGGTTCACCTGGCCGCCTCGATCCGAGACCAGCCACGGGGCTCGCTGGAGGAGCTGAACGCGGTGTCCACGCTGCGCCTCGCCCGCGCGGCCGAGCGCTCGGGCGTCCGCCGGTTCATCTTCTTCTCGGCGATCGGTGCGAGCTTTCAATCGCCCACCCGGTTCTTCCGCGCGAAAGCGCTGGCCCGGCAGGCGGTGGAGAGCGCGGACCTGGAAACCACGGTCTTCTCTCCCTCGATCGTCTACACGCCCGGAGATCCGTGGCTGACCTTGCTTCAGCGGCTGTCCTACCTGCCGGCGATGCCCATGGCCGGATCGGGCAAGGCCCTGTTCCAGCCGGTCTGGGCCGACGACGCCGCGGATTGCGTGGTGTCCGCGCTCGAGCGTGACCCCCACGTGGCGCGCCGGGCGTTCGACCTGGCCGGCC
>JACCUE010000185.1 GCA_013812005.1 Thermoleophilaceae bacterium | reverse complement strand
CTCTACGTCGAGCGCAGCGGCAAGGGGCTCCTTGCTCTGCGCGAACCCCGCGATCCATCGGGTGAACCCGCCGGGTGGCTGCGCGACGCGCTCGACGCGGTGGCCGAGAACGTGCGCCGTGGCCGGAAGGGACGTCTGGGCCTCGAGCGCTTCGACGGCGAGCCGGTGGTCGGCTCGGTGTTCGAGGCGCTGCTGGTGGACATCGGCTTCCGGCAGGGACCGAGACGGCTCACGCTGAGTGCTTAGCCTTCTCCCGGGCCGGGATCAGTGCTCCCTACGATCTGGTCGATGCCCGAGGGTGACACCATCCGTTACGCGGCCAAGCGCGTGGGAGCGGCGCTGCTCGGCCACGAGATCGAGTCGATCGAGACTCCCCACCCACGCCATTCACGCGACCGCTGGCCCGAGCGCCTGGATGGCCGGTCGGTGCGCTCCGTGGATGCCCACGGCAAGCATCTGTTCATCCGCTTCGACGGTGGCCTGACCCTTCACTCGCACCTGCGGATGACCGGCAAGTGGGGCATCTATGCGCCGGGGCAGCGCTGGCGGCGCTCACCGCGCCGCGCCTGGCTTGTGATCCGCACGCGAGGACACGAGGTGGTGCAGTTCGACGGTCCGGTGCTCGAGCTGATGACCGACTCGCGCACGCGCTTCGACCAGCGCCTGGCCGCCCTCGGTCCCGACGTGCTGGCCGATGAGTTCGACGAGCGCGTCTTCCTGCGCCGCCTACGTGAGGACGACCCCACGCGCGGCATAGGCGACGCCCTCCTCGACCAACGCACCGTGGCCGGCATCGGCAACCTCTGGAAGGCCGAGGCCTGCTTCGCGGCCGGACTCGATCCGTGGCGGCGCACGGCGGAGGTGGGAGACGAGGAGGCGCTGGCGGTGGTGCGCGCGGCTCGAGGCGTGATGCAGGCCTCCGTGGAGAAGGGCCTGCGCGTGCGCTCGGCCGTATACGACCGCGCCGGGCTGCCCTGCCCGCGCTGTCACGCCCGCGTACGCGCTCGTGGGCAGGGAGAGGACAACCGCACCACGTTCTGGTGTCCCAGGTGCCAGGCGTGATCCGGGTCGGGCACAAGGGCGCCGACCACGTGGCCCCGGGCAACACACTCGAGAGCTTTCGGGCGGCGCTCGACGCCGGCGTGGACATGATCGAGTTCGACGTGCTGCCACTGGACGGTGGCCGCCGCCTGGTCCTCGCCCACGATCTAGAGGACGCCGCGCGGCGAACGCCGCTGACCCTGGACGAGGGACTCGACCACTTCGCCGGAAAGGCCTACGCCGGCATCGACCTCGACGTGGACCTCAAGCTGCCCGGCTACGAACGGGAGGTGGTCGACGGGCTGCACGCCCGCGGGCTCGACTCCCGAGCGTTGATCTCATCCACCTATCCGGCCAGCCTGCGCCTGATCGGGCGGATGGCGCCCGGCCTGCGCCGCGGCTGGTCGGTGCCCCGGGCGCAGCGGGACTACACCAAGAGCCTGCTGCTGGCGGTGCCCGCCTATGTCGCCCTGCGCTGGATCCGGTCCGGGCTGCCCGCAAAGGCCGCGCGGGCCCTGCTGCGGGGCGAATGCGAGGCGCTGATGGCGCACCGCCTGCTCGTGAGCCGCCTACTGGTGCAGCGCGTGCACGAGGCCGGCGGCCAGCTCTACGTGTGGACCGTGGACGACGCCCAGGAGATCGCGAGGCTGGAGGCTCTGGGCGTCGACGCGGTGATCACCAACGACCCTCGGCTGTTCGCCCCGGAGCCCGTCAGCGGATGACGCAGGCGGCCGCCGAGGCGCCGGGTGGGTCGCCGCCCTCGACGCCGGCTATGCCGCCCCGCGTGACCCGCGACGCGCTCCGGACCACGACCTGACGGCCGTTGCGGCGCCCGCGCCACTCGAAGCTGACCAGTCCGCGCATCTTGAACGTGGTGCCCGCCGGCGGCGCGCCGAACCGAAACGAGAAGCCGGACTGCGTGGACCGAAACCGGGCCGAGCCGACGTGGATCCAGCGCGAGCTACTCCCAGAGGCCACGAACCGGTGCCTGCGGGCATCGAAGAACTGCGCCTCGAAGCGCATGTAGAGCCTTTGCCTCGTCGCGTTGCCGGGCATGCTGGCCCGCACGCCGACGGTGTCGGGCGCGCCCGCCGTGTCACACAGGTTGACGGTGGCCCACAGGAGCTTGGCGCCGGGCTTAGCCGCATCGGCCGGCATCG
>JACCUE010000169.1 GCA_013812005.1 Thermoleophilaceae bacterium | reverse complement strand
GCCCAGCTGCGCCGCCGGCTGGCCACCCGGGGCCGCGAGACGCGCGGGCGCAGCCGCTCGCCGGCCGTCGACGTGCGCCGCACGATGCGCCTCTCCCTGCAGACGGGCGGGGTGCCGCTCGAGTTGCGCTACCGGCCGCGCCGGCCGCGACGGCCGGAGCTGTACGTGCTGTGTGACGTGTCGACGAGCGTGACCAGCGCCAGCGTCTTCTTCCTCTCGGTGCTGCACGCGCTGCACGACTCGTTTCGCAAGCTGCGGTCGTTCGTGTTCGTGGAGCGGATCTCCGAGGTCACCGACGTGTTCGAGCGCGAGCGCTCCTTCGAGGCCGTTTCGCGCGCCATCGCGGGTGACGCGGGAGTGGCGGACGTGTCGGGCTACACCGACTACGGCCGTGTGTGGCTCGAGTTCCTCGAGCAGGTGACCGACGACCTCGATCCCCGCTCGAGCGTGATCGTGCTCGGCGACGCGCGCACGAACGGCCGTGAGCCGCACGCCGAGGTGTTCGCCCGGGTTGCCGAGCGAGCCGGGCGCACCTTCTGGATGAACCCCGAGCCCCGCCTCTACTGGAACTACGGAGACTCGGTGATGGCAGCGTACGAGCGCCACTGCGACGGCGTGTTCGAGTGCTGGACCACGAAGCAGCTCGAGGGCTTCGTGAACGCGATTGCGGATCTGGGGCCGGTGCGGACCCCCGGCTAGGGCCGCGGGCCGTTCGTTGCCGCATCGCGACCGGCCTTGGAGCGGGCGTACGCCCTTCCAGGATCCCGCCTCGATGCGGCAGCGGATCCCAGCCACCTGCGCCCGGATCGCGGACTCGGACACCTTCAACTACGCGATCTTCGGTGTGATCCTGGCCAACGCCGTGGTGCTGGGCCTCGAGACCTACGACTCGATCTCGCGCGACGCGGGTGGGCTGCTCGAGACGCTGAACGACGTCTTTCTCGGCGTGTTCGTGGTGGAGCTGGCGATCCGTCTCGTGGGCTTCGGATCTCGCCCGCAGGACTTCTTCAAGTCGGGCTGGAACGTGTTCGACTTCGTGGTGGTGGCCGCCTCCTTCGCCCCTGGGCTGCGCGAGAACGCGACGCTGCTGCGGATCGTGCGCCTGGCGCGGATCGTGCGGATCGTGCGGCTGCTGCCCGACCTGCGCATCCTCGTGACCGCAATGGCACGCAGCCTGCCTGCCGTGGCGAGCCTGGGCGTGCTGGTCGTGCTGCTGCTCTACGTCTACGGGATCGTCGGATGGGTGATCTTCGACGAGCACGCCCCCGAGGAGTACGGGACCGTCGGGCAGGCGATGCTCACCCTCTTCGTGATGCTCTCGCTCGAGAACCTCCCCGACAACATCGAGCTGGGCCTCGAGTTGTCGACGTGGACGGTCCTCTACTTCATCTCCTACACGCTGCTCGCGGCCTTCCTGATCTTCAACCTGCTGATCGGCGTCGTCATCACCTCGCTCGAGGAGGCACACGAGATCGAGTCCCGGCGCGAGGATCAGCAGCGCCGAGAGGCCGCGGCGGCGACCGACGACCCAACCGACGATCGCCGGGTGGAGCTGATCTCACAGCTACAGGATCTGCGGCGCACGCTCGAGGCCGTCGAACACGACATCAAGGCGATGGACGAGCCGGCTGCCTGACGGCCGGTCAGCGCCACGCCGTCAGCGCCGCGAGCAGGGCTTGCGCCCGTCGAACGAGAAGGACACCGATCCGCGTGAGCGGCGCGGGGACGGGCGGGTGCGCCCGACGTCCGATCCGGGTGAGCTGCGCGGGGACGGGCGGGTGTGGTCGACGTCCGGTGGGCGTGGGCTGTGCGAGGACAGGCGGGTGCGGACGACGCGGCCGGCTGAGGCGCTGAAGTAGGTCCGCCCAACCGAGATGTGCCCGCGCCCGGAGCGCCCGGCGCGGAGGTTGCCACCCTCGATCGCCCGGGGCCCGTCAAGGCGGGGCCTGGGGCGCGAGGGCAGGAAGACCGAGGTCGCGTACCGGTCACCCCGGCGCGAGGGCACGGTCATCCGCACTCCGCAAGGCGTCGGCTTGATGGTCACAGTGGCCTTGCGCAGCAGCGCGCCGTACCCGGGCAGGCGGAAGTCCACGAGCCAGCGCACTGCGCCGCCGGATCCGATGCTCAGGTCGCGGCCGTACGGGAGCCCGGTGGCGCCGGCGCGCTTGAGCACTGGCCCGGCGCTGTCCTCACCGCCGCCCGTGCGCGGGGGCAGTGTGAGCGGGCGCTGCCCCAAGGCGTCGCGCCAGACCCCCCGGGCGCCGCGGACCTTGAGAGCGATCAGGCCGGCGCCCGAGCGCAGGTCGGCGAGCTTTCCGGGCCGCTGGCGCACGACGTACCAGACCTGATCGGTGGAGACGACCGTGAACGCGCCCCCGCGCGCACCCAGGCGGAAGGCGACCGGATCGTCGGCAGCGAGCCTGCCGATCCGGCCACGACGCCGGCCGGCGGCCAGCCATTCGAGCCCGTTGAGGGTCAGGCCCGTGTACGCGGAGCCCGAGACGTAGGCGTCCTGGGCGCGCATCGCGGCGGCCGGGTCGCGGGCGAAGGCCGGCGTCAGGTGCACGCCGAAGGGGCCTCCCGCGTGCACCGCCTTCAGTCGTGACAGGGCGCGAGCCGCGACGGCGCGAAAGCGCGGCGCCCATTTCCTGTCGGCCTCGGCGGCCGCGAGCTCCATCCCGTAGGCGGTCATCGCAAGTACCCACGACTGCTGCTGGGAGCGGCCGAAGTAGGAGACGTCGCCGTCGGGCCCCGCGAACGCCCACGTGGCACGCGCGTAGCGCTGGACCAGGCCGAGGCCGGCGGGGCTCGCGCGGTCGCCGAGCATGCGCAGCGCCCGCCCGGTGTAGGCGAGCGTGAGCACGTGATAGGCGAGCGGTCCGTCGGTGGCGAGCGTCGTCAGGCCGGCGCGCCCGGTTCGGGCGGTCTGCCC
>JACCUE010000157.1 GCA_013812005.1 Thermoleophilaceae bacterium | reverse complement strand
GCGCGACCAACGCCTAGCAACTCGCACATCGGGTACTCACCCACCATGTTCGCCGTCCGCTACCTGCTTCCGGCGGTACTGGTCGTAGCAGGGTTCCTCTGTCTCCTGGTGGCGCCGGAGAGCACGCGGCTCGAGGGATGGGCCGGCTTCACCGGCGCCGGTCTCTCGATCCTGCTGCTCAACGTGCTCTTCCGGATCGGCGTGTCCGGCGACCAGGAGCGCGACACCGAGCAGAACGAGCGCGACTACTTCGACGAGCATGGGCACTGGCGCGACGAGAAGCCGGCGGGCGCCGAGGCCAAGCGGTGGAACCTTCCCGAGGATGTGGCCACGCCGGAGTCCGAGGCCGCGGCCGAGCGCCGGCGCCAGGCAGGCTAGGGACCTACACGCCGGCCGCACGACGCGCCGACCCGTGTGCGGCGTCCTCGAGCGTGTCGTCGAGGGGCTCCAGCTCGACGCCGAGCGCCAGCTCTGTCAGCCGGTCCGCCAGCCAGGCGTTCTTGGGCAGCAGCGGCCCGTGGAGGTAGGTGCCGATTACGTTGTCGCGGCGCACGCCCTCGAAGCCGTCCGCGCCATTGTTGCCGTGCCCGCGCAGCACCCGTCCCAGCGGCTGCTCGCCGGGACCGAGGTGGGTGCGGCCACCGTGATTCTCGAAGCCGGCGATCACGCGCGGTCCCGTGCCCAGGTCGGCCTCGATCGCGCAGTTGCCGATCAGCCGCTCGCCCTCTCCGCGCACGGTGCGCAGGTCCACGAGGCCGATGCCGGGCAGCTCGCGGTCGCCCAGCGTGTAGCTCTCACCGAGCAGCTGGTAGCCGCCGCACACTGCGAGCACCACTGCGCCGCGCGCGGCGGCCTGATGCATGGCGTCTCGCTTGGTTGCCTGCATGTCCTCGGCAACGGCGATCTGGTCGCGATCCTGGCCGCCGCCGATGTAGAAGAGGTCGTGTGCCCCGGGGTCCACGTCCTCGCCCAGGCTCGAGGCCGCGAGCTCGAAGCCCAGGCCGCGCCACTCGCACCGTGCCCGCAGCACGGCGATGTTGCCCCGGTCGGCGTAGATGTTCATCAGCTCCGGATAGAGCGCGCACACGCGCAACGTCGCAGTCACGCCGGGCGCTCCAGCAGGCAGACGGTGCTGCCCACGTAGTCGTGCGTGGCCGGCACAGCGAGCGCGGTGAGCACGGCGTAACCGGCTTGTCTTGCCTCCTGCCCGAGCGCGGTGGCGCTGACGGAGTCGAGGCGGATCGTGGCCAGCTCCTCGGTCAGGTCGCCCGCCGGCGACACCGCCTGGCGATGACGGTCGATGGCCACCGCATCGCCCTCGTCGCGCACGTCGACGGGGGTGGACGACAGCACCCAACCGTCGACCTCCAGCACGTCGGGCAGCGGCGGCAGCGCCTCGCCCGCGGGGACGGCGTCGAACGGGTCGGCGAGAGCCACGGCCAGCAGGCCGCCGGGGACGAGGTGCTCGGCTACGGCGCAGAGCATCGCCAGGCGCCCAGGCGCTCCGCCCAGCAGCTGGATCACCTGCATCGGGGCGATCGCCAGGCGATGGCGGGAGCCGAGAGAGAAGGACCGTACGTCGGCCGCGTGGGCTCGCGCGGGCAGCGATCGCTCGCGCGCACGGTCGGTGAGCGCGCGAGCCAGCTCCGGGTCGGCGTCGACGCCCACCACCGTGTGCCCCCGGGCAGCCAGGTCGAGGGCAACGCGGCCCGTTCCGCAGCCCAGGTCGAGCACGGGCCCGCCCCGTTCGTTCGCCAGCTCGCGCCACACCTCCAGGTCCGCCGCGTAGGACGCGCACTCCACGTCATGCCAGGCCGCGGGCCAGGCCAGGGCGCCGGCGGCGCTCACGGGCGGTCGCGCTCCGGCGGGGCTCATGGGTGGTCGCGCTCCGCTGGAGGTCATAGCGGCTCGCGCGCCGGTGGAGGGTCCGGGGGCAGGTCGAGCCGCTCGAGATCGGCCACCGGCAGATCGTCGAGCGAAGAGGACTCCGCGAACGCGCGCTCGTGATCGGGTCCCAGCGCGGCGAACCCGGCGCGGACCTTCTCCAGGTAGTCGCGTGATACGACCGCACGGCCCTCCGCGCGTCCACGGCGCAGGCGCTCCCGGCCCTCGGCGGAGCCGCGGTAGGTCCACACGCGGCCCGGAAACTCTGCTTCGATCTGCCCGCTCACGTCCACCCGATCGTAGTTGCGCTCTCGAAGATCGAGCACCTCCAGCTCGGTACGCGACACCGGTGTCACGACGCCGTTCACCACCGACGACGGGTGGGGGTCGATGTCGATGAAGGCCACGTGCACCGCCGGCCGCGAGCCGTCGGACCGGCTGAGGTACAGCTTGTAGCCGGGAATCGCCCGCAGGTTGTCCGTGGCCACCCCCCAGACCCGCCGGTACCCGGGCAGCCGCGCGACGGTGCCGTGGTCGCCTTCGTCGAGCACCAGCGACGCGTACCCGAACAGGTGCTCGAGGCCCGGGCTCAGTCCGCCCACCGGCCGGCCAGTCCCCGCCGGGCAAGCAGATCGCGCAGCTCGAGCAGCGCGGTGTACGTGGGCAGCGCGTAGAGAGCCGCCCCGTCCTCGCGACCCGCTGCGACTGCATGGTCGAGTGATGCCTCGGGGTCGCGGTCCACGTGCAGCTCGGCCTCGATCCCAGCGTACTTCAGGCGCAGGGCCATCTCCTCCGCGCGCGTGCCCGAGCAGGTGGCGTGGCGCACCCGGCCGGCGAGCTGCTCGAAGTCGGCGTCCCAGATCCACGACACGTCGCGGCCGTCGGCGATCCCGTCGTTGAGCGCGAGCCAGAGGTCGGCTGGGCCCTCCTCGAGCGTCAAGGTGCGCAGCACCTCGTTGGCGCCGGCCGGGTTCTTGATGAGCAGGATCGACACCGGGCGCCC
>JACCUE010000119.1 GCA_013812005.1 Thermoleophilaceae bacterium | reverse complement strand
GGCATCACCCTCTACGACATGGACGATCTGCAGCGGGCCGTGGCCCACCGGCGCAGCGTGCGCGAAGCGGAGGCCGCCCGGGCCCGCACGCTCGTGGACGAGCAGGTGGCGGGCTTCGACCGCTGGCTCGCCAGCCTCGATGTGGTGCCGACCATCGCCGCGCTGCGCGAGCGTGGACTGGCGGTGGTGGATGCCGTGCTCGCCGAGAACGATTCGCGCTGGGAGGGACTGTCCGACGCCGACCGCGAGCGGCTGCGGGTGATGTCCACCGCGATCGTGAACCGGTTGCTGCACGAGCCCACCGTGCGCCTGAAGGGCTCTGCCGGGGAGGATTCCTCGTATGAGTACGTGCAGGCCCTCCGAGAGCTGTTCGGGCTGGAGATTCAGGGGGACGGTGCTCGCCGGAACGACATTCCGGCTGGAGATTCCGGGTCCGAGGTCCCCGAGCTCCCCGAGGCGCCCGCGCTGGACGGCGAGCGCTCGGCAGACGTCACCCAGATCGACTCGCGCCGCCGCCGGCACGGCTGAGTGGCGCTCCGGCTCGGGAGCCGCGGCAGCGCGCTCGCCCTGGCCCAGGCGACCTATGTGCGCGAGCGCCTCGAGGGTGTCGGCGAGGAGGTCGAGGTGATCACCATCCGCACGTCGGGCGACGAGCGGCCCGGCGGAGCGGCGGCGCCCGAGAACGACGACAAAGCGCGGTTCGTGAAGGAGATCGAGGAAGCGCTGCTGCGCGAGGAGATCGACCTGGCCGTTCACTCGGCCAAAGATGTGCCGTCGCTGCTGCCGGATGGGTTGGCGATCGTGGGTGTGCCTCAGCGCGTCGATCCGCGCGACGCGCTCTGCGGTGCAGCGTCGGTCGACGCGCTCGCCGAGGGTGCCGTGGTGGGCACCGCCAGCCTGCGCAGGCGGGCTCAGCTGCTGGCCGTGCGGCCCGACCTCGACGTGCGCGAGGCGCGCGGCAACGTGGACACACGGCTCCGCCGGCTGGCCGAGGGCGGCTACGGCGCTCTGGTGCTGGCGGCCGCAGGGCTGGCGCGCCTCGGGCGCCAGGAGGGGGAGCCGATCTCCGAGGAGACGATGACGCCCGCTCCCGGGCAGGGCTGCCTGGCGCTGGAGGCACGCGCCGAGGACGCCGTCGCGACCGGCCTGGCGGCCCGCCTGACCGACCACGATGCGCTCGTGGCGCTCACCGCCGAGCGGGCCCTGGTAGAGGGACTCGCCGCCACCTGCCACACACCGGTGGGCGCCCATGCGCGGCTGCGGGGAGACAGGCTCGTGCTCGACGCCTTCGCAGGCATGCCCGACGGCAGCGAATGGATCCGTGACTCCGCCACCGGGGATGCGCGAGACCCCGCCGCGCTCGGCCGCGCCGTGACGGAGCGGATGCTGGCCGCCGGCGCCCGCGAGCTGCTCGGCGCCGCCGAGCGGAGCGTGGCGCGATGAGCGAGGGCATCGTCTACCTCGTGGGCGCCGGGCCGGGTGACCCCGGCCTGATGACCCGCCGTTCGCTGGAGCTGATCGCCGAGGCCGACGCGATCCTTTACGACCGGCTGATCCCAGCCGACGCCCTCGACGGCGCCCGGCGCGGCTGCGACCTGCGCTATGTGGGCAAGGAGCCGGGCAACCCGGCGATGGCGCAGGAGGACATCGACGCCCTGCTGGTCGAGCTGGGCTCGCAGGGACTGCAGGTGGTGCGGCTGAAGGGCGGCGACCCGTTCGTGTTCGGTCGGGGGGGCGAGGAGGCCGAGGCGCTCGCGGCGGCGGGGGTGACATTCGAGGTGGTGCCCGGGGTGACGTCCGGAGTGGCCGCACCCGCCTACGCCGGCATAGCGGTCACGCACCGCGACGCCGCCTCGGCTGTGGCCTTCGTCACCGGCCACGAGGATCCCGCCAAGGAGGAGTCGGAAAAGATCTCGAAGGATTCGGCATCCCTGCCAAATCCTTCATTGGACTGGGAGGCCCTCGCCCGCTTCCCGGGCACGCTCGTCCTCTACATGGGCGTGAAGAACCTTCCGCTCATCTCCGAGCGGCTCGTGACCGCGGGCCGCCCCGCCGACGAGCCCGCCGCCGTGATCCAGCGCGGAACGCTTCCTGGCCAGACGACGGTAATCGCCACGCTGGCCGACATCGCCCAACGGGTGGCCGAGTCGGGCATACGGCCGCCGGCGATCACGGTGATCGGCCGGGCGGCCGCGCTCCGCGGCACGCTTGCGTGGCTGGAGAGCCGCCCGCTCCACGGCCGGCGGGTGGCGGTCACGCGCGCCCGCGCGCAGGCCAGTGGGCTCGCAGGGCGCCTGCGCGCGCTGGGCGCCGAGGTGTCCGAGACCCCTGTGATCCGGACCGAGCCACGACCGGTCGAGGGCGAGGTGGAGAGGATGGCTACCGAGATCGGCGAGTACACCCTGGTGATCCTCACCAGCCCGAACGGAGCGATCCTGCTGATGGACGCGCTGGCCGCGACGGGGCGAGACGCGCGTGCGCTGGCCGGGGCCACGCTGGCGGCCATCGGCCCGGGCACGGCCCGCGAGCTCGAGCGCCACGGCATCCGCCCGGACGTGGTGCCGCCGCGCTCGATCGCCGAGTCCCTGGTCGAGGCGCTCGCCGGCGTGCCCGTGGACGGCCGCCGCGTGCTCGTTGCCCGCGCTGCCGAGGCACGCGACGTGCTGCCCCGGGCGCTGGGCGAACGCGGCGCCGAAGTCGACGTGGTGGCCCTCTACGACACCGTCGCCGAGCCGCTCTCCGACGCGCAGCGCGAGGCACTTGCAGCTGCCGACTATGTGACCTTCACCTCCAGCTCCACCGTGCGCTTCCTGGTCGAGGCGGTTGGGTCGCCCGACGGTCTGCCCGCCGGTGCGAGGATCGTCTCGATCGGCCCGGTGACCAGCGCCACGGCCCACGAGCACGGCCTGACCGTGCACGTGGAGGCCGAGCGCCACGACATAGACGGCCTGCTCGAGGCGCTGGTACGAGACGCGCAGGGGGCGGGGGGCACGAGCCCGGAGTGATCGTCTCGCTGCTGACCGACTACGGGCGCGACGACGAATTCGTCGGCGTGTGCCACGGGGTGATCGCCTCGATCGCCCCCGAGGCACGCATCATCGACCTGACCCATGGTATCCCCCGCGGCGCAGTGCGCCAGGGCGCGCTCGTGCTGCGCAACACGCTTCCGTACATTCCGGCCGGCGTCCACGTTGCGGTGGTGGACCCGCAGGTGGGCACCGAGCGCCGAGCCGTGGCGCTGCGATGCGGCGACGGCCGGGTGCTCGTGGGCCCCGACAACGGCCTGCTCTCGCTGGCCTGGGAGGGAGCAGGCGGCGTGGAGCTGGCGGTGGACGTGACCCGCTCCCGGCACCGCCTCGAGCCGGTGTCGGCCACCTTCCACGGCCGCGACGTGTTCGCGCCGGTGGCCGCGCACCTCGCGGCCGGAGCCGAGCCCGCCGACGCAGGCGAGCCGCTGGACCCGGAGACGCTGGAGCGGGTGGAGCTCCCCGAGCCGCAGGTCGCCGGCGATGGCGCCGTGGCGGCCCACGCCCTCGCGGCCGACCGCTTCGGCAACGTCGTACTGAACGTGAGCCACGAGGCACTGGCCGGCACCGGTCTCACCCTGGGCGGCGAGGTCGAGATCGAGGTGGGCGGCGAGCACCGGCTGGCCACCTATGCCGTCACCTTCGCCGACGTGCCGGCGGGCGAGCTGATCGTCTACGAGGATGCCTACCGCATGCTCGCCATCGCGATCAACCGGGGCGACGCCCGGGCCACGCTGGGCATCGAGCCCGGCGGCGAGGTTGTGCTGCGCGCCCGATGAGCACCGGATCGGAGGCTCTCGGCCTCCCGCGCGTGCACCACCGTCTGACCGACTCCACCAACGAACGGGCCAAGGAGCTGGCCGCCGCAGGTGCTCCCCACGGCACGATCGTGACGGCGGACGAGCAGACCGCCGGCCGCGGCCGCCAGGGCCGCGAATGGATCTCCGAGCCGGGCTCGGCGCTGCTGCTGTCGGTGATCCTGCGCGACCTCGACGAGCGCCACTCACTCCTGCCGCTGGCTACCGCGGTGGCGGTGTGCGAGGCCGCCGAGGCCTGCGCACCGGTCGCCTGCACGATCAAGTGGCCCAACGACGTATGGGTCGACCGCAAGAAGCTGGCGGGCATCCTCGTGGAGGGAAGGCCGCAGGCCGGCTGGGCGGTGGTCGGGGTGGGGCTGAACGTTTCAGCGCGGAGCTTCCCTGCTGAGCTCAAGGGGATCGCGACGTCGCTGGCGCTCGAGTCCCCGGCCCCCCGTCCTCAGTCCCCAGGGGCTGCACTCGAAGCGCTGCTGCACGCTCTCGACCACCGCTTGTCTGATGATCCGGCACGGGTACTTCAGGCATGGAGAGAGCGCGACGCGCTCAAAGGCAGCCGCATCTCCTGGGGCGACGGCAAGGGCAGGGCGGCCGGGGTTGACGACACCGGGGCCCTGCTGGTGGAGACAGACGAGGGACG
>JACCUE010000113.1 GCA_013812005.1 Thermoleophilaceae bacterium | reverse complement strand
GCACCCAGCGCCTCCGCGTCGGGCTCGCCCTTGCGGTGCCAGCGGGCGGTCAGCGCGATCAGCGCGAGCTCGCGGGGGTTGAACCCGGGCAGCCCGGAGTTGAGGATCAGGTAGTGGGAGTGGCGGTGGTGGTCGTCGTAGTCGATCGTCATGCCGATGTCGTGGAGGAGCGACGCGGCCCAGAGCAGCTCACGGTCGGTGTCATCGAGATCGTGCAGGCCCGCCTCTCCGAGGGCGTCGAAGATCTGCAACGACAGCAGGGCCACGTGGTTCACGTGCTCGTCGTCGGTTTGAAACCGGTGGGCCAGGTTCTGCACGGACTCGCGCCGCACCTCCTCGAGCAACGGCGGGTCACGGTCCTCGAGCAGGCGCTCGAAGAAGATGCCCTCCCGCAGGCCGGCTTCGGTGACCTCCATCTCGGTGAACCCTCCATGGTCCATCGCCGCGGCCACCACCATCGCGCCGCCGAGGATCACGTCGCTGCGGTCGGGCTTGATGCCACGCACCGATCCGCGCTTGGAGGCGGGTCGCGACGCCAGCTGCTCGATCAGCTCTTCCAGCGCGTCACGCGTGAGCGTGAAGCCCTGCACATCCACATCCGGCAGCTCCAGCCGCTTCTGCACGGCCGCCGCCAGGTTGCGGATCGTGCCGCCGAGGCCCGCCAGGCGCAGGCCGTCGCCGGCGTCCCACCACTCGAACTCCGACAGCTCCTGGGCAACGTGCAGGCCCAGCGCCTTGATCTGCTTCGGGGTGGCGTCCTCGCCGGGGAGGAAGGCCTCGCTGACGCGCACGGCCCCGAGGCGCAGCGATTCCGCCTCGGTCAGGCGGCGGTCCTCTATGCGCATGATCTGCACGCTGCCCCCGCCCACGTCGATGCCGAAGCCGTCGGTCACGGTCGTCGAGTTCGCGATCGCCAGGTAGCCGTACCACGCCTCCTCCGCACCGCTGATCACGCGCACCTCGAGCCCGGTGTGGGCGTGGATCTGCGCCAGCAGCTCGTCACGGTTGGCGGCGTCGCGGATCGCGCTGGTGGCCACCGTCTCCACCCGCTCCACCCCAGAGGCCTCCAGGAACGAGGAGAACACGGCCGCCGTGTGCAGCGCACGGTCCATCGGCTCGGGCTTGAGCACCCCCTCGTCGCCCATCCCTGCGCTGACGCGGGTGGCCTCGCGGATCTCGTCGACGAGCGCCCACCAGCCGCCCGGCTCGTACTTGAACACCACCAGCCGGAAGGAGTTCGAGCCCATGTCGATCACCGCGACGCGTTCCACCCGACAGATGATGGCCCTTCCGGGCTAAACCCCGCGCGCGGTGTGCCGATACAGGTCTTCGTGGCCGCCCTAGCCAAACCGTCCCCGGCTCTCACAGGCCCTCAACTCGACAACCGCCGCATCGCGGCTGCCCTGATCGACCTCCTGATTCCGTTGGCCGGCGTAGCCCTTGTCTATGCGGCCGGCCTCTCTCTCACGCGCGGACTGCTGCTGGCCGGCCTGGGATGGACCCTCTACTACTTCTTCGCACTCGAGTCCGGTGGGGGCCAGACGCTGGGCAAGCGCGCCATGAAGCTGCGCGTGGTCTCCGCGGACGGCACCCCGGCCACCATGGAGCAGATCGCCAAACGCACGGTGGTCCGGATCCTCGACGGTCACATCGTCGGCCTGATCGTGATGCTCGCGACGGGCGACCGCCGCCTGCGCCTCGGCGACATCGTGGCGGGCACCGTGGTGACCGAAGCCGAGCGCGCCCCCGGCGCGCCCGGCGCAGCCACGCCTGCGGCGGCTCCCGGCCGTCCGGCGGCCAGGCTCTCACTCCTCGAGCAGCCGACCGCCGGGCCGTCCACTGCCAAGCCGCCCTTCTTCAAGCGACAGCTCTCCATGCCCTCCTTCGGTAGGAGGAAGACCGTCGGCCCCGGCCCCGGCCCCGGTGCCACGCCCGCGGTCAGCGTCCCGGCCCTCCCCGACCCGTCCGAGCCGATCCAGAACGGCTGGCCGGCCGATGCCCCGGGCGCTGCCGCGCCCCCGGAGGTCAAGCCCTTCGCCCCGTTCGGGCACTCCGATCCCGATGAGCCTCAGCCGGCCGTCGGCTTCGATGGGGCCGAACCGAGCGTCGAGCTCGATCGCCCCGGGCCGCTAGTCGAGTTCGATCGCCCTGAGCTACCCGACGAAGCCGACGTGCCCGACCCGATCGCCGATCTCGGCGGAGGGGAGCCGGTCGTGGAGGTGGATGAGCCAGACCGCGAGCCCGAGCTCCAGCCGCATCCCGAGTCACTCACGGAGCTCGAGCCGTGGGCCGAGCAGGAGGTGCAGGCCCTCACCCGGACCGGGGCCGTCGACCTCGAAGTCGAGACCGAGCCGGACCCCGACGAGGACCCCGGCCTGACGATCAAGCCGATCGAGACGGTGTCGGCCATCGACCTGGTGATGCAGGACGCCGAGGAGCGGCGCCCCGCCGGCGACTGAAGCGCCGTTGCATCGGCCGC